>JAQGPK010000071.1 GCA_028293095.1 Chlamydiia bacterium
CGTTTATCTTATACAAACCTTACTGGCTCCTCGTTTAATGCCCTCTCAAGAGGAATCAAAACGTTGAATCTTTCAGGGTGCGGACGCATTACGGATGACAGCATCGCTAAGCTTCAAGACATGCGACTATTGTAAATGGCACGAACATTACTAGTCTACGTTAGGTCTCTTCTCAGAAAGAATTAAAAAACTGGATCTTATGGGATACACAAAGCTTGCTAATGCTCGCAAAGTTTCAAGGAATGCTCCTTGTTTTTTTTGGGGTGGGGCAGGCTTGGCATTGGCATTTTTTTGTCAGAGCTACATAAAATTAAAGCCTTTAGTAAGCTGATCGAATGGAAAAGCTCATTCATTAAGCAAATGTTTGGATTACAAAATCTGGAGTGCGGGAACTTGTTTAATCATATTAAATTATAGATAATTAAATATTTTTATTAATAAATAATAATTATTTTAAAATAATTATTGACAATTGTTTTATAATATGAGAATGTAAATTTATAAATGCGTAACTAGTTTAAAACTGTTTTAAGCGGTTACGTTAAATAAACAAACCTACTGAGGTTTTATTATGGCAACAACAAAAAAGAATGCAGCTAAGAAAAGCAATCCAAAACGTAAAGCTACACGTGCTCCACGCCGTGCTACTGCTAAAAAACGCTGCAACTCTTGCCGCTAGGAATTAGTTTCCGCCTGCCAGCATAACTTCGTTGGCAGGTTTTTCCTTGTTCAAGTAGACTGGTGCCAAAAGGATCACTATGGAACAAGGCCTCAAAGAAAGACTTTATAGATATCAAGAGCTCATTGCTCTCTCAAAGCAATACATTCAAGAGCTTCCTCCCTCCCGAAAATCGATTCCATGTAGTGAAGAGAGCCTTACATACTTTTCTCAATATAGTCAAAAAGCTTTCCTAAAGCCTGCACAAAAACCACTTGCAACTCCTACCCCTAAACCTCTACAAGTTCAACCTTCAGCACCCCAGCCACAAGCGAAAATCATGCCGCAACCTCCAGAGAATAAGCCTGCAGCACCTCAAGCCCCAACACCAAAAACAGGGGCACCTACTCCTAAAGCAACCCCTCAAGCTCAGTCGACAACCTTTCCTTTTCTCCCTCGAAAATTTCCTGAGGCATCCTCCCACTCTTTTGGCGATATTGAACAAAAGCTCAAAACGTTAGCTCCACAGCTTGCACTCCATCAGGAACCTCTTACCGATACAGTTGCCGGGCAAAAATCATCAGAGTGGAAAGCAAAGTATCCACGCATGGTAATCATTTCTTTTCTTACGTCTGACTCTCAAGAAAAGATTTTTATTACAACTGTCACTGAGGCAGTCAACACACGTCTTGCCCCTTGCGCCCTCTATCATCTACCAGAGAAGCGCTTTGCAGCAGAGCTTGCAACACTTGCTCAATGCGACCACATTCATACTATTCTCTTTGTACATGACCATAAAACAGCCTCTCAAGCAAACGAATTTTCGCTCTTTCTCTCCCTGACAGCACAAGAGAGTAAAGAAACGCCCTGTACTCAAAGAGGCACTCTCTATGGCGCCGCTGTTTATGACCTTGCTGTTACTGACACTCTGCAAAAAGATCCTACTGAGAAAGCAGCTCTTTGGAAGCAGATGCGTCTCTTTACTCAGAAATCAACCCTGTAGCGCTCATGACCATCGCCTCTGTTATCTTAGAAGTTGCCATCCAAAAAGCGCTGGACTATTCCATACCAGAGCAGCTAGCTACGACCGTAGTACGAGGAGCTGCCGTCATGGTCCCGCTTCGTGGACAGCTCAAACGCGGCTTTGTACTTGAAGTCAAGGCCACAAGCTCTGTTCCGATAGCAAAAACGCTTCCCATCAACCGGGTTGTCTCAGATGGTCCTGTCGTGACAGAAGATCTCTTTGACCTCGCGCTCTGGATGGCTAAATACTACATCTGTCCCCTTGGCAAGGTCATTAAAACAATGCTTCCAGCAGGTGTACGCAAAAACATTCAACTGAAAGAACAGTACTATGTCATGCGTAAGATAACGCGTGATGAAATGCGTGACTACTGCGCTAAAATACAAAATAAGGCGCCTCAGCAGGCCAAAGTACTAGAGGTCATGCTGCAAGTGACTAAAGGGATTTTGCAATCTGAACTCCTTGAAAAGGCAGACTGTAACGCAAGCTCAGTAAAAAGCCTTGTCGAGAAGGGAATTCTGCTTCTCGACATTGTTAGAGCCGATAGATCCCCGCTTTTCGGTCATGAATACTTTAAAGCAAAGCCTAAACTTCTTCGTGGCGAGCAGCAAGTCGCACTCGATAAGATCACAGAAACGCTTGACAAGGGTGTATTTACAACGCACCTTCTCTTTGGAGTTACTGGAAGCGGGAAAACAGAAGTGTATATACAGGCCATTGATAAAGCGCTTCTTCTCGGCAAGGGCGTTATCATGCTGGTACCTGAAATTGCACTCACAGAACAGACTATCGAGCGCTTTCGTAGCCGCTTTTCAGAATCACTTGCTGTTTTGCACCATAGGCTAAGCGATGGAGAGCGCTGTGATGCGTGGGAGCAGATCCGTCTTGGAAAGACCCGTATCGTGATTGGCGCGCGCTCTGCTATTTTTAGCCCTATGCCAGATCTTGGCTTGATCATTGTGGATGAAGAGCATGAACAAAGCTACAAGCAGTCTGACGACTCCCCCAGCTACCAGGCACGCGATATTGCGGTCATGCGAGCTCGAAAAACGCAAGCAACCTGCATCCTCGGATCCGCAACACCCTCTCTTGAAAGCTACTATAATGCGCTCAATCAGAAATACACCCTTAGCATTCTCTCTGACCGTGGAAAAGCCACACTTCCTACAGTGCATACTGTTGATATGAAGCGTGAGTATGACAAAGCCAAAGGGCCGACCTCCTTTTCTGATCTGCTGCTCACTAAAATTAGAGAGCGCAAAGAGAGAGGAGAGCAAACAATCCTCTTTTTGAACCGTCGTGGCTACCACACTCAGCTTACCTGCCAGGTCTGTACAGCCGCCGTTATGTGTCCACATTGCGATACAAAGATGACTTTTCATAGAAAGAATAATAGTATCCAGTGTCACCTTTGCGGACTCGAAATGGCACCACCGCACACCTGCCCCTCCTGCTCAGCACATGCCATGATCAAATATCAAGGGGTTGGTACCGAGAAGATTGAAGCGATGTTGAATGCCATTTTCCCAGATATTCGCATGTTACGGATTGATGCAGACACTACAAAACATAAAGGCAGCCTTGAAATGCTTCTTCAGGAATTTCGCTCAGGAAAGGCAGATCTACTCATTGGCACACAAATGATTGCCAAAGGGCTCCATTTCCCAGAGGTGACGCTTGTAGGGGTTTTGAACGCTGATGGCACGCTTAATATTCCTGACTTTCGTGCAAGCGAGCAGGTTTTTCAGCTGATCACACAGGTTGCAGGACGCGCTGGACGCGGTCATGTCCCAGGGGAAGTAGTCGTACAAACGCTTCTTCCAGAGCATAGCACGATTCTTCATGCAACAAAGCAAGACTATACATCCTTTTATAACGAAGAGGTTGCCTCTCGAAAACTTTTTGGCTTTCCACCTTTTTGCCATATCGTTAAATTTCTTTTTGTGGGGAAAGAGGAAGACGCTGTTGTCGCAACGGCTGGACGCTTTAATGAAGAGATACGTAAGACACTGCCACAGGAGTTTCTCTGCCACCCAGTACTTCCGGCAGGACATGCTAAAGTGAAGGATCAGTTTCGCTATCACTTTATCATTCGTGGTCCATCGATTGCCCCTATTCGCGCAGCATTTGAGGCCTGCACCAAAGTGTTTCCGCCATCATCTACGGTTGCGCGCTTTATCGATGTTGATCCTTCATCGATCTTTTTCTAATTTTATAATTCTTCGCGTGAATGACTTTTTAAGAATTTTACTAAAACTTTATTGTCGTTTCGCAACGCTCTATTCTGTCTCCTAAGTGCATGATTACGTGCACCAAGCTCATCAACTTCTTCGGATAGCTGCGTTTCTTTAGATAATTCTGTTCGTTTTAGATCTGGCTCTTTAAATGAGGCGCCCTTTTTACTCGCACTCTTTTCTAAGACTGTTAATTCTTTCTTGAGGTCATCTATTTTATAACCAGCTGGTGAGTTTTCGGTTCCCAGTTCTTTTACTAAATCGATTGTCTCTTCAATCAACACCATCTTCTGTATTTTTAGTTCTCTATTTTCTTCTTTTAATTGCGTATGGATATCATCAAATTTTTCTAAAGTCTCAGAAAGTTGCGTGATTGCGGATTTCTCTGAAGAGGATTGCTTAGGCTTTTGTGCCGGATCTTTCAAAATAGTTTTCATTATTTTTGTGACTACAGCTTTTTCGAGATGTAGATCATCTAGCTGCTTCAATACCAAAGGCTTAATGGAATCTAAGCCAACTTTATGCATCCTTAGGTAAAGAATTTCTTTGCCCACCTCATCGCATACCTGTTTTACTTTCTCTTTCTTTGATAATTGCTCATTTTTATTAATAGTATTTATTTTATAACTATAGTCATTTACTACTTTTTGAGCATTAAATGCAGGAATTTCATTAAAATCTTTCCCAGATAATTCACCAGGTAAGCCAATACTACTCATATAATCCTCCATCAATCACTTTTATTCTTATTTAATTTCATTCTATATTATAGTAATTAATTTATCAAAGTATATTTTTAATATATAAATTGAAGGATTTTTTATTAAATTTGAAATTAAAAGAAATAAAAATAAAAAAAGATGGCCTATAAAAATCAGGCCACCTTCTTTATTATAAAGGATTGAAATTAGTGGAAATTACGAAAGAGCTAACAAGCAATTTTAAATGATAACCATACCATTTTCTACATTAGTATCAGTAAGCATCCTCATACATAGCCACGGAGTGGTCCTTTGCGCGGACAGCAAATATAGGGTCAATACGCAGATGACGAAGGAGCATACGATATATTCAAGAGATAAATTAGAATCAGGAACTGGCGATACATTATTTTCGAGAGTTCAACAATGCAGCAGTATAAAAGAACCTCTCTCCTAGATAGAAGCAGATTTTGTGTTGCGTAGAAAAGAATTGGGGCTTAAATTGGATTTCTCACTTTGAGGTGATCATGCAGCAAAAGCTCTTTTCTCTCCTTTTTCTCTTTATAGCTCTTTTTACGTTCCAGCTACCAGCTGAAGAAGTATTTGAAGATAACTGTGGATGTTATGAAACTAATGGGGGATTCGATATATACTATGATTTTGGCACCTATTTTCCAGGCGTACATAAAACAGATGGTTACCACTCGAAATATGATCTTGAGCGATTGAGGGCCATATACAATACTAAAACACGCCATCTCACCTCTACCATATACGAAATTCCTGAAGATGTGTCTCGTTCTGAATGTATTCCCCAAGTAGAGCGTCAACAGTTTCGTGATGAACGTCAAAAACTTCTCAGCATCCATGAAGAAAAAACAGGGTATCCGCGAAAATATTTTGCAGAGTATCAAGGACTCTTAGATTACGCTACTCAATGGATTGACTTACAATATCGTTGGAGGATAGCTCATTTAAAAGCTCAGGCACCTCTCTATCCATGGGCTCGGCGCACACTGGATGCCGATTTGGAATATGAAGAAGATTACCGATCTAGACAGCTGGTAGGAATTGAAGAAGATCGCCAATATGTCAGTGAGATTTTTAATCAGATTTATGCTTACTGTCAGAAACAGCATACCTGCTTGAGAACGCACTATGAAAATGGTCTGCAAAAGTTCGCGCAAGGAGAGATCCATGAAGGGTTACGCTCTGCGGCAACTCTTATCGAACTATCAAGAAAGCATAATAAAACTAAATTCACTACAGCTGACACCTATTTCAAATATGGCATGGAGTATGCCCAAGCCCATGAGTTTGGTCTTGCCATTGATGCATTGACAGTCGCTATTGAACTTGATCCTACAAATGTGGATGCACACATTGAACGTGCTGCCTGCTTATTTGAAGTGGGTGAGTTTGATGCAGCTCTAAAAGACCTCACTCCAGAAGTACGTGAGAAATACCTCAAGCCTGTCCATACAGAATCTGCGCTAGAATTTAATACAGGATTTCTCTGTGGATACGCTTCAGGCACATGGACAGGCATTAAGGACATCCCAGAATCTCTCCTTTATTCTGTAAAAGGAATCAGCCAAGCCCTGTGGGCTGGCGTAAAAGATCCTTTAGCCGTTCCTCAAAACCTCTATGACTCCTATGTAAACGCTATTGAGTTTATTAAAAAGCAAGATCTCAAATCTATTGCTCACCTTCTTGCTCCTGAAGCCTTTGAACTGATCAAAGACTGGGATACTTTTGACTCACGCACACGCGGTAACAAGCTGGGATTTGTCATCGGTAAGTATGGGTTTGAAATATTTACCAACCTCTATAGCGGAGGCTCACAAAAAGCGTTCCAAGCAGTTAGAAGAACAAATATTGCATGTAATTTAAATGCACTAACCTCCTCGGGAGCAAATAAAGCCCAAATCATTGCAAGAACCAAAATTATTGCGCAGAAGAGAAACGAATTTTTAGTAAAATCTTATCAGTTCGAAAAGCTCACTCAAGCAAATGCTTCTAGAGCACAGCAAGCAGCTAAATTAGGTAAGGTTGAAGCACAACTCTCCTCTCTTGCAGTTGAAAATCTCGCTATTAAACGCCAGATGTATTTTAATTCAGTGAAGCTGCAAAAAGATTGCCAAGGAAAGCATATTAAGACTCATCATAGTTATAACAACTTAGATGTTGCTGAACGTGGAAAAAAATCAATATTGGATCTATCAATGGAAGAAACGGAAGCTATTCTTAAAAGAACTGCTGGAACTGGAAAGTGTAAAAAAGGGTCGTTAGCTATGCATAATTACCAAGAAATAGTCGATTGCGGAAAAGAAATAGGGGCGCATATTGACCCGAGCGGTATAGAAACTCGAACACGATACGCCACTATTCATTATAGAAAGAGGGGCGAAGCACACCTAGTGCCGGAACACCCAAATTATTGGGAATCATGTAATGAATACACAGCTTCTTTACTGAGATACTAGCGGGCATTATGACTCCAGAAAAGATTTACCGAAGATTTGAAAAAATAAATG
>JAQGPK010000100.1 GCA_028293095.1 Chlamydiia bacterium
CATTGCTGAAGTAAATGAGCTTAAATCATGGCTTGTCCCCTACAATAGCCTCAAAACACGTCTTGGCGATATTAAAGAATTGCTACCAGATGCTGTGGAGAGTGGGGATACATCGTTTCTTGAAGAGCTTTCAAACGATCTTATTTCCATTGAAAAGACACTTGCAGATCTTGAAATTCGCAAGATGCTCTCACAGGAACTTGATAAAAATAACTGCTTTTTAAGTATTAATGCAGGTGCAGGTGGTACGGAGGCTTGTGATTGGGCGCAGATGCTACTACGTATGTATCAGCGTTGGGCTGCACGCCGTGGCTGGAAAGTGGATGTAGTTGATGTCTTAGATGGCGATGTCGCGGGAGTAAGAAGCGTCACGCTGCATATTGTCGGTGACTATGCGTATGGGTATTGTAAAGCAGAGAAAGGAGTCCATCGCCTCGTGCGTATTTCTCCTTTTGATAGTAATGCAAGGCGTCATACAAGTTTTGCAGCTGTTGATGCAACGCCTGAGATTTCAGATGATATTTCGATCGAAATTCGTCCTGAAGATATTCGTGTTGATACCTATAGAGCATCAGGAGCTGGTGGACAGCACGTCAATAAAACGGATTCTGCTGTGCGTATGACCCATATTCCAACAGGAATTATTGTTTCCTCTCAACAGCAGCGAAGCCAGCCACAAAATAAAGAAGATTGCTTCAAAATGCTACGCTCCAAGCTTTATGAGAGAGAAGTTGAAGAGCGTCAGAGAAAATTGGATGCAATGGGTGGTGAAAAGAAAGAGATCGGCTGGGGAAGCCAAATTAGAAGCTACGTATTCCAACCATATACTCTTGTAAAAGATAATAGAACTAAGGTAGAAGTCGGAAATGTACAGGCCGTCATGGATGGCGATATTGATGAATTTATTAATGCGTATTTAAAGGAGTTTGGTAAGTCATGAGTGATGCAGTACTAATTGGTAAAACAGAAGAACCTACTCCACCTCCTGGACTTACTGTGAGATATACCGAAGCATCTGATGCAGATCATTTGAAAAACTGGCTTATGGATCCTGCGGTCTCCTCTTGGTTTCCAATGGCTGATGAGGCAGAAATTGAAGATGCTGTGCGCCGTTGGATCTCCTTTAGCCGTGTTAAGTCAAGCATTACGGTTGAGCTAGATGGTGTTCCTTGTGGGATTGCAACGCTCTATGTGCAGGCGTATAAAAAGCTTATCCATCAGGCAGAATTTGGGATTATTATTGGATCGGACTATCGCAATAAAGGAATCGGGACATTTTTAATAAAAAGCCTCATGAAACTTGCGAAAGAGCAGTTCCACCTAGAGCTTTTGCACCTTCAGGTGTATGCAGAAAATCCAGCGATACGTCTTTACAAGCGCATGGGTTTTCGTGAATTTGGCAAGCAGTCTCACTGGATCAAAGAGACCGATCGCTATGTTGGACGAATCTTCATGGAACGATTTCTTTAAAGAGGGAACACCAGATGGCAGAGCAACGTACACTGAGATCTCTTATTTACGAACTTGTCTCTTCTATTGAGCTATTTGATAGGCGTGAGCAAGAGCAGATCGAGTTTGTAAAGCACTGGATAGCATCTGGAGCTGAGTTGTTTCGGATTAAAAAGCCGGCTACACCTGAAACACACCTTGTTGCCTATACTGTTCTTGTAGATATAGAGAAAAATTGCATACTGTTGACGGATCACAAAAAAGCTCAACGGTGGGTACCTCCAGGTGGACATGTCGATCCAGGTGAGTATCCAAAAGATACAGTAAAAAGGGAACTACGAGAAGAGCTTGGCATTGAGGCTAATTTTTTATTTGAAGAGCCTCTATTTTTAACAGTTACATCAACCACTGGAAAAACTTCCGGGCATAAGGATGTTTCTCTTTGGTATGTGCTTCGAGGTTCGAGTGATGCTGTTTTTGAATATGATACCTCGGAGTTTCATGATGTGAAATGGGTTGATATGCAAAATCTTCCATATGATAACGCAGACCCTCACCTTCAAAGATTTATTGAAAAGCTAAAGTTGACTACCTACCTGCCCATTAAGTAAGTCTTAAAAATACGTTTTGTTCTTCATGTGATCAAACAAAAAAAGTGCTATGATAGGAATAATTGAGGGACATGCGTATATGGATAGATGAGTGGCTTTTTAAAGAAAAGATAACGATTAAAGGATTTGCAGATAAACTAAACATCTCGCGACAGTATCTTCACGCAATTATTTCCGGAAAGCGAAGAGGTAGTCCTGATATAGCAAAAAAAATCTCTGAACTTACAAATGAAGAGATTTCGATTACTGAAATTCTTTTTGGAGATCGCGAGAAGAGAAAAAAACCGCCAAAAGAAAGATAGTCCTTATTTATTACTTCTCTTTAGGGTGAAGATCAAGTGCGGGGTTCAGGCTTGCAACTTAAGCAATTTGCAAGCAAATTACACAATCACAAGCCAGACCCCTCCAGTCAGATTCATCCATCCAGATCCCTTCAAGCCAGATCTTGATGGGAACTTTGAAACGGGCTTTTTTAGATGACTTCTTCAAATAATCTACAAGTATCATAAGAATTTATCAGAAGTTCTCTTCCTAAGATAGATTTTTGATAGAGTAAGATTACATCTCTTGTAGTGGACTGTCTCAGCATAGGACAATTTATCAATATTGTATTATCTGTAAGCATGTGTTTAATTGATTTTACAAACGCGCTTTTTTTCCTTTCTGTATCCATAAAATTGCAGATATTGCTTAAGTACAGAGTATCAATAACAAGAGTGTGTTCGTCTAAGAAATTTCTAAGGTTAGAAAAATTTTCGAAATTTGTTATATCTTCAGTAAAGGCAGCAAGACGCCCTTTAGAAACTATATTTTTAATAAAAAGATAATTTTCTTCCGTTTGAAGCCAGCTGCCTTCCCGCAAGAGCTCTTCCTCTATTCTGTCTGTCGGGAGTCCTTTTTGATCCTCATGAAAAAATAAATCACGAGCTTTTCCCTTCAAAGAATGAAGATAGGCTACTATGTTTTTTTTAAAAAGATCCCTAGATGCAGAAGCGTTTACTAAATTAACAGTTTTTTTAATGAATTTAGCATTTTTTGGGTTAAAATCTATAACCAATCCATAATTTGATTTTCTTTCACACATAATATCAAAATTATGCCAGGTTGCACATCCTATATGAATGGTTGGCTTTTCATCATTGGGCCGTGGATGCGCTCGTAGCAATTGACGTGTTGCGGCTAAATTCGTTTCATTTGTCGTTATGTAAACCCCGTGGATTTGTTCATTAATGTGGGAATTATCGAAACTGAGGAGTTTTTGGGATATTGGATCTAAGGGGGCTTTTTTCTGTATTTTTGAAAAGTAGAGGATAGCACAAGGGCTTACTAGAAAAGCAAGTTCTCCTAATCCTAAAAGAATTTGTTTGAAGTTTCTTATTAATTGTTTATTATACAGCTCTTTTCCTCTATAAGAATACATCCACAGATCGTAAAAAATGCTACGGGCAATATGTGCAATTACCCTCACAACTCCAGCGAGGGGACTTGTGAGAGTATAAATAGTAAACAAGTATGTATTATTTGTTATAGAATTAGTAATCGAATCTATGTTTTTATAAAAAGTTATCATTTATTCTACGAAAATTTAATTTAAATAAACAAAAATGCTTCTAATTAATTAAAAATCAAGGGTAAGGGGATTGTGCAATTGGTAGTATAATCTGTCAATCAAAAGTTCTGACAGTATTTAGTACTGTATGTAAGGATCTAAACTGCTTTTGATAACTCTGTAAGCCCTAACTCTTTTACAAACTGATCGATTATTGGCTTTTGTACATGTGGCATGAGTACAAGGTGGGCAATCGATCCTTCGGTCGCAAGTTGCCATTTTTTGATCAGTGCATCTGATGGTTTATCAATCACAACAGTGTTAGAATAGGGATTTGCCCAAGCTGTATGCCCATTTTCAGTGAGTTTACAAATGGCGTACTGAGTCATCTCTAAACAGTGCTCTACCATTTTCTTAATCCCGCTATGTCCATACTTTTTGATACTCATCCAAAGTACAAGAACCGAAAATCCGTCTCGAGAGCCAGAGATGGTGCAGTCGTGGGAGCCTATGTATTCAATATGCCGTCTTACAACGTCTACAGAAGCCTTTTTGCAGAGGACAATCCCGCAAGGCATCGGGGCACCTAAAAACTTATGACCAGAAATGGAGATGCTATCGATAGGGGCTGTAAAATTAATTTGTGGCGCTCCATCCATATAGGGGAGCATAATACCAAAAAGAGCGGCATCACAATGAATGTAGACATCTTTGATACCACGCTCTTTTAGAATTCTTTCTAGCTTTGGAATGTCACAGATAGCCCCTTTCATGGTAGTTCCAGCATTGAGATTAAAAAGGGCGGGCCTTTCTGAAATCAGCTTATTTTGTAAGTCTTCATAATCCATCTCTCCACTCGGTACAGTCTGGATGATTCGAGTTTCCATATTTAGGAGATTGGCGATTTTATGGATGCTGTAGTGGGTTTCTTTAGAGAAATAGAGAATGCCGTTAGAATATTTTTCGCGAGCGAGGTAGAGGCCATACATGTTTCCCTCGGTTCCTCCATTCGTAGCGTAGCCCCAATAGTCCTCTTTGCCAATTTTTAAGAGATCAGCAAAAAATTCGAGCACTTCACATTCAAAATCTAAGGTGTTTACCCCATAATTACTTTTGATGTAGGGATCGCCCACGTTATTAATTGTGAGATTGAGAAATCGAGCAAGTTCTTCATTATGCAAATTTGCATTAGTTGGGTATCCGAGAAAAGTGTGGCTTTTTTCGACAAGGCGCTGGTAAAGATCATCGAGTTTGTATTGATCTTCAGAGGAAAGTTGAGGCGTATCCATTACAACCTTGGTTTTTGTGTTTTGAGCTCGTAAGAGCATAAAACTGCAACCTAATGTAAATCTTTTTTTTAGACAAGTGCTCATAAAGCAAAGGTGGAAGAGAGAAGCTATTTGACGATTAGAGGCGGGCTAGGTATTTACACGCAAAAAAATATTTTTGAGTATCTTCAGAGGTTACTGGCGTAATACTTTTCATGGCTATGTTAAGTTTTTCTGAAGATTCTGTGAGAAGTTCTTTTGGAGAATTTTTAGATAATTTTAAAATTTTTTGCACAATTTGTGTGAGCTCATCTTGATATCTCTCTTTCTTTTTTTCTGGAAGTAAGAGAGGTGAAAACGAAGATGTAGGAGTTATAGGTTTAGTTGTTTGCTTGATGAGTGTCGTCATTGTACTCCTGATTTTTTAACCACATGTATTTTTTTAGAATCTGAAAAATGCTTTTTTACAGCTTGTGCTTTGTGCGATACTTTTCTCTTTTCTAAAAAGGTGTTGTCTTGCTATCGATAGCATTTCTTGTTATCCTGGTCCATCCATTTTAGAATAGAGAACGTAATGGCAACAAAATTATATGATTTATTCTCTGATCTTGAACGCGAAGGTATACGGCTTCACGTTAAGGTAAATGATAACCGTCAAACCATGCTTTCTGTGAAATGGAGTCCGGTTCAAACGAAAATATCCATTCACCGCATGTTTTTAAAGGCTCCTGACAACGTGGTTCAAGCGCTTGCTCGCTATATCAAGCGCGAACATAAAAGCGTTTCAGTGGAAATCAAAGCCTTTATTGAGGAAAATCAAGATGCACTGGACTACTCTTACCTTTTAGATCTGCGCAAACTTGAAGCGGTAGGAGAGTTTTACAATATCCAAAAAATTTATGAAAAGCTGAATAGAAGCTGTTTTGATGATAGCTTGCACCTTTCGATTACCTGGTTTGGCCACCATTTGCCAAAAAATCGTTCACGTTGCAGCCTCGGCCTTTATTACGATACTTTAAAGTTGATTAAAATTCATCGGTTGTTAGATAATTCTGCTGTTCCAGAGTATGTTGTTGAGTTTGTAGTCTATCACGAGATGCTTCATGCTATATGCCCTGCCTATATCGATGAAAGAGGCGTTCATAGAGTTCATGGAGAAGAGTTTAAAAAGCGTGAAGAGAGTTTTTATAGCTACAAAGCAGCCTCCGACTGGATCAAAAACCATCAGATGAACTTTTTTTTATTCCAAGGGTATATCTCTCATGGCGGGACATAGTAAATGGGCCAACATCAAGCATAGAAAGGGTAAAGCTGATGCGTTAAAGGGGAAACTTTTTAGACGT
>JAQGPK010000119.1 GCA_028293095.1 Chlamydiia bacterium
TGATTGGAATTGTTCCATTGCAAGACAGTCTGCATTTGGATTAATAGCGTCGCCATAACGTCCCAGTCCTGTATTCTGAATGCTGCCCACAGCAATAACTGCATCAAATTGCTGAGGATTTTTAGCATACTCTTCTGGTGTGAGCACATGGATGCGTGCATCTTCGTTTGTAATTTTGTAAGGGCTAATGGTGGTTGGACTGCCTCCATAAGAGAGGACGACACTTTCATACCAAGAAGTGGAAGACCCGATGATCGCAACTTTTTTCTTATGGAAAAATGAGCTGTGTATGTCGTCTTTATATTTTTCACAGGCTTGATAGAGATGAAGATCTGGAGATCCAAAATAGTGAGACTCTCTTTTCGCAATCTTTTCTAAGTTGGTATTGACCTCTTCTTTTGTAAAGATAATCGGATTTTTGCGCTCTTGTGAATCATCGCGATACCAATAATAGACTGGAATTGCATTTTGTAAGGTAAAATCATTATAGAGGCCTAAAGGAATACGCTGAGGGGGTGCCTCTACTGGTTGTGTGGGTTGCTCTTCTGTAGCCCATAAAAATCTTGATGAAGAAACACCTGCGGCTAACAAAAACATCACAGAAAGGCTTGCTGTAATTAGTTGTCTATTTTTCATACTAACTCCTCCTTATACGGTTTTTTTCTTGGGCACGCGAATTGTACTTTTCTAATTTAAAAGAATACCAAAATTTATTGTTTACGTCTTTTTTTTGTTGGACTTGAGGTCAGTACTCTCAATGCAGTTAACTTTCGACTTTAAGACTTTTTGGAATGATCGGACTGGTTGTAGCTTTATCGCTTGCTTGAGGCTTTTGAAGCACAAAGACCGGCTGATAGCTAGAGGCCTGCATTCCGCGATCGCAATCTAAATCTGCATCTTGAAAGCCGAACGAATCAATAATGTTCCACTCTTTAGTGAGCATTGGAAAACGCAGCCTTCCATAAATTCTATGCACGTTCCACCAAATACAATCTTTTCCAATAGGGACGGATAAAAAGAGAAGACCGTTATCTTTAAGCATTGATTTGAGACGGTTCATTGCAACGCAATCACCATTAGGATTAATGGGATCGCCATACCGACCAAGTCCATCGTGTTCAAGAGATGAAACGGAAAGAATAACATCGAATAATTTTGGATTTTGTTCATATTCTTCAACGGTGAGAACTTCTAGGCGGGGATCTGTACTCACTATTTTGTTATATTCAATGGTTGTTGGATATCCTCCGTAGGATAAAACTATGCTTTCATACCAAGGTGTTATTGATCCAATGATAGCAACGGTTTTACCTTTTAAGAATACTGCATATTTTTCAAAGGCTGAATATAGATCGCTATCAGTTGCCCCATAATAGTTTTGTTCTTTTCGAGCTACCCTTTCTAGATTTGTATTTATTTCTTCAGGAGTAAATACAATGGGCTTTGTAGGAGGGTATGAGTCATCTCGATACCAGTCGCGCACGGGAATTGAGTTTTGAAGAGTAAAATCGTTATAGAGCTCTGGGGGAATCTGCTGAGGGGGTGCTTCTTTTGACGGCTCTTCTGTGCCCCATAAAAATTTCGACGAAGAAACAGGCGTCGCTACTAAAAATATCAGCGAAAGGCTTACGGTAATTATCTGTACTCTATTTTTCATACGTATCCTTGCCTTCTACGGGTTTTCTTTTTGGTATGTGAATCTTACTTTCTTCTCTTAAGAAAATAGCAAAATTTATTGTTTACGTCTTTTTTTTGTTGAACTTGAGGTCAGTACTCTACAGTACAGAGCAGTACGTCCCGTGATAATTGTCTAGGATGAAACGATGCGAATTTGTTACATTTTCCGAGAGAGCAAGAGATACGGTTACAAGACTCTATTTAAGAATAGACGTGGTTCAAAGGAAACGGGTAAACTATTGAGTTGCTTTTGCATCACTTGAGTGGTAGAAAAATAGGCGATAAGGACGAAAAGGTAATCAATGCGCGACTTTGCAAATATATCTTGGCAAGCTACGGAAAGTGATGATGGGCTTGGTTCGAATACTGAAAATCAAGTCGAGGCACTCGTAGAATGGTGCACTAAGCAAATTCCTCAAAAAGCTCTTTTAAAATCCTGCGAGACCATTGTTGAAGAGAGAGTTCATCTCCGTGAAGTGTTTAAAAACATTATTGAAAAAATAGCAGAGCAGCCACTTCTTGCAGCATTTATTGTATGGATAAAAGAAATTGCATTTCGAGATACAGGAATGATGAACGCCTCTAAAATGCTCCTCGAAAGTCACTATATTGGCATGACAGATGATACAGGGAAGGTGTGGACTATTTCCAATGCGCGTGGCTTTGACCACAGAAC
Source organism: Chlamydiia bacterium (assembly GCA_028293095.1). GTDB lineage: Bacteria > Chlamydiota > Chlamydiia > Chlamydiales > FEN-1388 > JAHFTM01. The sequence continues at coordinate 2,354 of JAQGPK010000119.1, forward strand.
AGTTATTGATTCTATACGGTGCCAGCGTGAGTGGTCTCTGCAAACAAGAGAGCTCGTTGTATACACCTATCTTTCCTTTCTAGTTTGGTTATCTCAAGAAACTCGAGGCTATATTGCGAGAGTAGAAGATCCAGATCGTGAGCGTGTGAAGGGGCGTGTGCTTGATTATCCACTTTTTATCAAGTTTATCGATGCTTTAAGCGGCAGAGAACAGCTTGTAGCTAAGCTCCTTTATTATGGAGGTAGGCGTACATTGGACGAGGTGTTAAGCATACAAATTGAAGATGTAGATTTTGAGAAACGAGCTATTCACTATCCTTCAGAGATGGTTATCTATCCTATGCATGTTTTTTCTGATATAAAAGTGTTAATTGAGAAAAGAGAAAGCGGAAAAATTTTTGTAGGGCGTAAAAATACCTCATTAAATC
>JAQGPK010000127.1 GCA_028293095.1 Chlamydiia bacterium
TTCCTCATGCGCGCAAGTTCCATCTCTCTGGCTATCAAGACATAGTCACCGTCGTCTTTTTAGACAAGCCAATTGAATATGGCGCTCTCGATGGCCTTCCTGTACACACGCTCTTTTTCCTACTTGCTTGCGATGATAAGAGGCATTTAAGTCTCCTTTCAAAGATGGCGCATCTTCTTGCAAATCCAATAATGCGTGCAAAACTTTGCAAGCATCCTCAGAAAGAAGAGCTCCTCAATCTCATCACAGAGTGGGAATCTGGCCTTAGTAGTAAATAACTGCATGCCTTGTAGCTGTTTTTAACGCAAAGCGAATCAATCCCTAAGATCGCCCTATTGGCTAATAGCAAAACCACGAAGTGGTAACTTGCCACGCAAGTGGCTACAGAGGCTAGCCGGAGGTGACGAAGGAACCTACGGGTATAGTGAAAACAAAAAATGGAGCCGGGAACCGGCGAAACTAGCATGAGGATGTGTCGCCAGTTCCTGGCTCTAATTTACCTCCTAATTATACCGTAGGTTCCTTCGTCACCTACGGCTAACAACTGTAACCACTTGCGTGGTAAAGTACCACTTCGTGGTTTGCAGCTTGAAGAAGTGTTCTCAATAATAAAATCTATTACTGCTTTTATGATAAAAAACCCCTAAGTTGATTCTGTGTCTTCTGCACTTCTTTGCGTTAAAAAAACAACCTACATTATTACTATGTTGCCCTTCTCTCCTATCTCTGTGTCCTCCGTGTTCTCTGTGTTAAAAAGAATCAAAAAGGCCTCCCCTATGCATTGCGTGGCTACTCTTTGCGCCTTTGCGTCTTCTGTATTTCTTTACGTTAAAAATAGCGAACGACACCACAGCTTGCATGCATTACAAGCTAACAATGTTATTTGTGATAAGGCGAGCCCTTTTTGATTTCAAAAGCTCTAAAGATTTGCTCAAGTAAAATAAGGCGGCTCATTTGATGGGTAAAGGTCATCTTTGAGAAAGAGAGCAAAAAACGTCCCTTTTTGATCTCGTCAGAAAAGCCAGTAGCTCCTCCAATTGCAAGACTGAGCCGCGACCCCTCTCGTTCAAATTCACGAAAGAGAAAATCAGCAAATTCTACGCTGTTCATCATTTTTCCTAAGGGATCGAGGAGGATAACCTGCTTTTCCTTGAGAATTTGAAGCTCCAAACTCTTTTCATCTTTAAACCATACAAACTCAAAGCTCGCCTCAGATGAAAGCCTTTTTATATATTCTTGAAGGCCTTCTTCAATCCACGTTTCTTTCGTTTTTCCAACCGATAAAAACTTAATCTTGATCATACAGGAAGTTGCTCAATTGCCTTTTCCTGACACTCTTGAAAATGTTCGGCAAGCACTGGGTAGTTTTTCTTCAGCCAATTATGAAGAGGCCTCACTCGGCGTAAATCATGGATAAATTCAGTTGCTGTCACTGGTTTTTCTAGCTGAACAAGTTTGCCAGTATCAATATAAATTGCACGATCATCCAAAAAGCCTAAATTATCATTGCGAATGAGCGCCCCATCCGTATCTTGAATACCTTTTCTTGCGCAGTCCACCAGAAGATCAAAAATTTGTGCAATTCTCTCTTTGGCCCCCTCTACCTTATCTTGATGCATCAGCTTCACAAGGGTCGGTTTAAGCAAAATCGCCTTTTTCTGGAGCACAAACTGCACCTCGTCAAGAGGGATCAAAAGCATAGTGCCACGACTATCAAGAATGCTAACAGAATGATGCAGATTTTGTGTCGGTGAAAGATGAGCAAAAAATACACCAGTTTCATCAGGAATACGCTCTACCGCAAGCTCAAAGCTTTTCAACATTTTCTTAAGGCGCTGTTCTTTCTGTTTCATTTTCTTTGTTCTGAAATACTCAACAATTGCAAAATCGGGAAGATATCCTAAGTACCCTTTTATCTGAAAACGCTCCTGTTGAAAAAATTTAAGGACATACTGGCCATCACAGCTTTCAAAGGCATAACACTGACGTCCTTTGCCAAGAAAGAAAAAGGGCTGATTTAAGATTTCATTCGCATTTGCTATCTGCTCTTGTGTGACCTTTAGCGATTTCCCTTGATCATCTCTTGTCCTGATTTTGTCGATCGAGAAGGAGTTAGCATGCCGTATATGCTTTGTAATGAGTCCATACACCTTCACACTTGCAAAACAGGCTACCACGACAAAAAGTAAAAGAAACCATGACTTAAATCGCCATTTAGAACTTGCTATGGAATTAAAAAGCATTGATAGCCTTCATTTTTTCTTCATCAAAATAGCTCACAAGAGAAGGATACTTCTCTTCAAGCCACATGCGAAGAGGGTTAAGACGCTTTAGATCTTTTGCAAAACATTCTTTCATTTTAATCGAGTCTTTATAAACAAGCTTACCGGAATCTATATAAATCGCCCGATCATCCAAAAATCCAAGGTTATTTTTTCGGATAAGTGCTCCATCCGTGTCATGAACTCCCTTCTTCGCGCAAGTCACTAGAAGATCAAAAATCTGATGAAGTCTCATTTTAGCCTCATCTACTTTCCCTTCAGCCATGAGCTTTTCAATCGTCGGTTTGATATGCATAGCTTTGGGTTGTAGCATAAATTCTACGTTATCCATCTCTACAACGTGTTTCCATCCTGCCCTGTCGATGATATGCACTGTACCATGCTGATTTTTTGTTTTGTTAAGATGTACAAAAATAAGCGCCGTTTCTTCAGGCGCCAGCTCAAAGCCAACTTTAATACCTACAAAGAGGTAGAGCATCCTTTTTTGAAAATCAATTGCCTTTCGCTCTTTGAATTCTTTAATAAAAGGAAGATTTGGTAGGGCTTCAACAATTTCCGGAAGACGTAATCTTTGATGTCTAAAAAACTTAAGAACATATTTATGATCTGCACTTTCAAAGGCATAGCATTGAAAGCCTCGGGCAAGATAATGAAATGGCTGCTTGAGAATCTCGTTCGCCGTTTCAATCTGTTCTTGCGTAACAGGTATATCCCAATCTGGATTATAAGGGAGGTTAGAATGGATTTTATCAATTGCAAAGCCATCTGCACGTCTATCATAAGCATAGATCAGTTTGTAGGTCAAAAATCCAAATAGACACACTGCAATGACAATTAAAATCTTTTTCACAATAGATCTCCTTAAATCGAAGAAAAGGAGTATAGACTTAAATGCCCTTTACTGGAAGTTCTGAATATTCAAAATAAAATCCTTCCTCGATAGCACGTTTCGGAAAAGCGCGTTGCGATGCAAGCATCGTGCTTTCAGCCATTTCTCCAAAAAATAGACGAAGAAGAAAGGTAGGTAGCGAAAGAAAGGCAGGTCGTCTAAGAGACTCTGCAAGAATTTTTGTAAAATCTTTATTTTTAATTGGATATGGCGATACAGCATTCACAACTCCTTCAATCGTAGATTGAGTCAAAAGAAAGGCAATCAAGCGTAGAAGGTCAGCCATTGCAATCCAGCTCATCCACTGCTCTCCTAAGCTAATCCTTCCGCCAAGTCCTAGACGAAAAAGAGGTAATAGCTTTGCAAGCATTCCCCCATCTACTGATAAAACAGCACCGAGACGCAGACAAAGTACGCGAGTAGTGGCACTTTTACATAAAAAGGCAGCTCCTTCCCAGTCTCTACAGACTTCAGCTAAAAAACCAGAACCACAAGAAGATTCCTCCGTGAGCTTTTCATTTCCTCGTGAACCATAATATCCCACAGCTGACGCATTTATAAAGACCTGCGGCGGCTTTTTCAAAATTTTTATGGTATCTGCAAGAAGCGTTGTCGTCTGCACGCGACTCTCTCTAATACGATTTTTTTTAACTGTGGTCCAACGCCCAACTATCGTCTCTCCCGAAAGATTGACAATTGCACCATAATCCTCTATCGCCTCTCGATCAACCACTCCCTGTTCTGGATCCCAGCTGGGGCTTTTGCGTGTAAGTAAAGTAACTTCATGCCCCTCTTTTTGCAGAAAGGGGAGAAGATGAGAGCCAATCAGGCCTGAACCGCCTACAAGTAAAATGCGCATATCTATCCTTCTTTTAGATTCTCATATAATGCAAAAAATCTTATTATTCTTATCATTTTTACCGAGAAAGTTATGGTCCAAATCACTAAAGATACAGTTCGTTATCTGGCAAAGCTCTGCCGAATTGCATGCACCGAAGAACAAGAAGATACACTTCTTCATGATATGAAGGGTGTCTTAAATTACGTCGAACTTCTTAACGAA
>JAQGPK010000128.1 GCA_028293095.1 Chlamydiia bacterium
AATTTAAAAATAGAAAATAAGGAGAACGGAAATGGTAGCTGCAGCTAATTTTTTTGGAAATCAAAGCGAAATAGAAAAGTATGTTGAGAGTGAGGCAAGAGCTTCTTTGTCAGACAATATTAAGAAAGATTTAGTAATTTTGGTTGATAAAAAAATTAAAGAAATTGTTGAAGAGTCCCTTGCTGAAGTAAGAGCCTATGCAGCAAGAGCCTATGCAGCTAAAACACCTCTGAAATGTACAGATACAATGATGCTTACTAAGCAATTTGTAGGATCACCTTATGGAACAGGTATCTTAAAAAATATTTTTACTACAAAATATAGTTTTATTTGTGACTTTTCAAAGCGAGGAGGTGTAAACATAGAAAGTAATACACTTCTTGGAGATTGTTGCACAGACGCATTATTCTATCAAGTTGGGTATTCTATCCATTTGACATGGATTAAAGGAAACCAGGCTATATATGGAGCACAAGCTTTGGAGTCTCAGTTTACTTATTCTGTAAAAGAGCATCTAAAGCGTGAATGGATAGCAGCCTGTGAAGGCAAGGGAACAGATATAGTTATCAAGTTCAAAGATAGCTCAGAAGATAGCGTAAAGAGTGCAGGCGGATCGCTTGAGAATACAAAGGAGCTGCTTGCTCATAAATCGAAGCTCATTATACATTCTGAAGTTTTGTTTGCAAAATTGGTGCAAGAGCGCTTTAAAGATAGTAAAGAATCCGTTTTAGAAGTGGAGGATTTTTCATACGAGACGGTTAAGCTGTTGCTAGAGTTTATCTATTGTGGGGAGTTTAAGGCAGATTTGAAGCTTGAGCCAAAAGCGTTATGGGAGCTTTATAAATGTGCCGATTTTTATCATGTTGCTGGGGTCAAAGAATGGTGTGTGCAAGAGCTGAGCGTCTTAATCAAGGCAGGTAAAATTAAAGAGGAGCTCAAAAATATCTTAAAAGTGGCGATTCAGTCGTCAAATGATACACTCACACAGCTTTGCTTTTCTCATTTTATAAGTTGCCCAAAAATGCGAGAGACTTTGATTTCTCTTGTTGATGAAAAAAACTGGAAAGGACTGCATGAGCTTGCAGCGCCTTATAAAGAGATTCAGCAAATTCTAGATAACTGCGCAGAATTTAATCCAAAGCTCCAGCATTTAAGAGCTGGAAAAGAAGAGCAAAGGGAGACTGCCAAATCCTCTTCAAGTAGCTCGTCATCAAGTTCTTCATCTTCATCCAGCAGTTCTTCATCAAAAGCTGCAGAGTGTGTGATCTCTTAATTATTCGGACAGTTTTGAAGGCGCCATTTTTGGCTTTTTTGGCCAAGAAAATGGCGCTTTAGAATAGACAATATTCGGCTGAATGGCAGTTATGCAGAATCGAATTTGAGTATGAGCGCCATGTTGACTAGTTACCCATTGATGCAGTTTCTTAAAAAAGAGCTCAAAGCTCGGGAGTTCAAAAAAGGCGCCATTTGAGTCAAATAAATGGTATTTAGTGTTTGAAAGACGAAAGTAGAGCGCATGTCCAGCTGGATCTTTTTCTCTTTCTTCTTGTAGATCAACTACACCTGCGATAATGGTCTCTTTTGGAAACGATGTGAGATATTTTTTTATAAAATCGTTTTGATCTTTTTTCTCTTTGGTAATGCGATTGAGAGCCGCACGTAAGTGTTTTTTTCTGAGAAATATGTACTGTTGCAGTATCTTGAGTATTAGGGACGTATGTCTCATTAAAACAATCCCTGATTGATTTATAAGGATTTAAAAGATCGCATTGGTCAAGCCTTAAAAATGAATCGCGCTCCATTTGAATCAAAAAGCGATTCTGGATTGCATCAGAGCCTTCTGCAACACTGATGAAGCTGCCTGCTATATTGATTCGTAGAAGGCCAGAAATCTGATAACAGAGATCATGTGCCTTTTTTAGCTCAGCTTCAACCACAGTACGCTGTAACTTTTTACCTGTGTCTAATGGAATCATGGGGTCCGAGTTTCGAAGCACGATACAATTCAAACCAGCAGAGCCAAGAATAGTATTTTTGCTATCGAGGAATTTTTTCAAAGTCATGTAAAGATGTTCAAGCAACTGCTTTTTGATCACCGTTTTAGCATTTATATGTGCAAGTAGTTCAGCCCCCGTGAGATCTTTTCCCTTTTCTAATTGCTCTAAAATGGCCAGTACATATCCGAAACATGTTCCTTTTTCAATTTGTCCTTGGATCTGTTTTTGGATTTCTTGTTCGCTTTTAAAGCTTTTGATTTTACTCCACAAACTTACGAGCTGTGGGTTTTCGTTACGCAATTCATTAAAACACTCTGAAACATAGGGAATAATTGCGTGATAATCAGCATTTTGCGAAAAAATGGCAGTAGCGTATTCAAAACGTTGAAATATTCGGTAACTGATAATTCCATATAAAGCGATATTTGTGCATGCAGTTGAAGCAATTCTTAGAAATAGGAGGGGAGTATTTTTTACTTGTTCATTAGTAGATTTAAAAACAACGGACTCTCCAATTGTAGTGGCAAGGAGTCCGCAGCTTGTTCCAATGCTTAAAAAAGAGCCTGTAATGAAAATATTTTTTACTTTGTTTTGTGCACTCATCTGCTGAAATTCGCTCAAAGAGGTTTTGGCGAGAGCTTTTATTTTTTGTAACGTGCTTAAATGTGTACCTGTGAGGTCTTGCACCTCATATTTACTCTGATTTGGCTCGAAAAAATAGATTGAGGCAGCATTTGTGTGTTGAAAGGATTGAATTAGCGTCATTGTTTATATCACATAATAATTGTATTAATTCGCAAATTATACATTATAGTATGATTTTATAAAATTTAAATAATTTTAAAATGTAAAAAAGTAGCTTGGAATGAATCATTTCAAGTTGATGGCCTACATATTTGGGGAGACATCAACGACGTGCATGCCAAGTGGAATTTGTTCAAGCTGATGTAAGAAAAGATTGGAGATAAGATGTGCAATCGAGCAGAGACTTGTTTGAAAGCTTAAGGCGGCGTCATTACTGAACTCATACCCCGTAGTACAGGTCAATTGTATCGCAATCACACAAGCAATTGATTTAAATAGACACTCAATCACTCCAAGGACTACAAGCCCGGCATAAGCTGCTTCTGCAGTCAGGCATTTGACACTTCGTACGCCCAAGCTACCGCTATTTCGCCATGCAGTGACTTTATTAAAAGTATTCAGTGTGTAGCAATTATGGATAATGTAGCAGTCAATTGTCTGAAAGTTTGCCATATATGTTCCTTTTTAGCGAAGATAAGCAATCATAGCAATTCTGTCTAGAGTTACAAATCGATTTAAAATTTTTCTTTATATAGTTGCAAAAAATTTAAAAAGTTGACAGGTTGACAACTACCATAACACTTTAAAAAGAGAGCATGTATGTTCAATAGTGCCAGAAGTAAATTTTCAAGAGTACTTATAGTTGGCTTAAGTTGTGTAATTTTGTCGCAAACAGTAGTGCAGTGCGCGCAGACAAAGAAGCCTTTGCCAAAGGTTGCTGAAGTGCCAAATACTGTACAAGCAATTGATGCGGCTATCAAGCGATTAGAACGGGCAAAGCAAGGGCTTGAAGGCCGTGAGTACATGAGTGATGATGCAGCGATGACGCAAGAATTTCAGAGCTGGATGGACTACCAAGGAGACATCACAAATGATGCATCGGTAGCAGCTCGCATCCAGAAGATTCAGCAAGAAATTACGCAGCTTCAAGCAAGAAAAGCAAAGCTTGTAAAGTAGTCCTTTCCCATCTTTCTTTTGTACTGAGCTGTCAGTTAATTAACAGCTCAGTACAATCACCATTTTCAATTTTCAATCTTGGCTACGATTAATTGTGTGAATGTGTCTAGGATTTGTGATCTACTTTAGCTATAGTCGCTCTCATAGTAAGCTCAATAACTAGGGGTGTCTATTGAGCACTTCAGAGAAGTTCGTTAAAATTTAAAGCCAAATATATCTATTACTTTTTCCACATCTGATTTTTTGATCCACAGGTAGAGCTTACCAGAGCAATACCCACCATTTTGGTGTAGCCACAGTGAGTCGCACTTAATACTGCTTTCTATGGAAAATCTACGAGCAATAAGGCGGATGAGTGAATCTTCTTCTAACATATTATCTTCTTTTATAAAGAGATCAAACTCATCACTTTTTTGTTTATACATTATATAAGGGTTTTCATCTATTGTAGCGCGTTCCCAGCCAGTGGTCATATTTTTAAATATTTGGTTATAAGAGGTTTCCAGAGTAGCTAAAGAACAGAGTTCTTTTTTATCAGAACAATCAAGAATTAAACCTTCTTTAATCTCTTTTCCTTTGGCATTACGAATTAATCTATTTGGAGGAAAGCTCGTGATACGCAACCAAGAGTGACTGTCAATGAATCCTCTAGTATTATTGTTAAATATCTCACAAATTCTTGATTCATCGTTACTTTTTAAAGAGATGATTTTGCGTTTCTCAGTAACACCATCTCTATTAACAAATAAGGGCTGAGCTATTAGTCTTTTAACGAGGGTAATGCAATATGATGGAATGATAGAAGCTTTTCCCAAGCTTGACAGTTTTGTTCTCGAGGCAAGCCTTTCAGAAACTAGGAGCGCCTGAAATACTTTTTCTGCTTTATCCAGTAGTGAAGATTCCGGACCATATGTTTTCTTTGCTGCTTCACGTGCTACATCAAGATAGGCATGCGCTTGTTGATAGCGACCACAAATGCGAGAAATCTGAGCTAACTCTATGTACGTATCAGCTATCTTGGCAAAACCTGGAGTTTGATCTCCTTGTAGTTTTAAGATAGTTTGCAGATGCTTTTCTGCTTCTCCAAAATCTCCCAGAGTGCTGTATACCCTTGCAAGAAATAACAAGCGAATGGCAGTTCTCCGGTTTAAATCCCATTCAAATGCTTTTTGCATAGCATTCAATGCATCAATTGGTTGCCCTTCGTCTAAATAAAGAATAGCTAAATCTTCATATGCATCAGAATCGGAAAGTGTTTGTAAATAGGAAGTCTCGGGATTTGGTTGTTTTGGTATCGACTCTAGTGCTTTCTCAAAAAAATAAATTGCTTTTTTTCGGTCAAAAAATTCATGCTTAGAATTTTGATAGAACCATCCTAATTTTACATATCCAGGCGGATAAGTTAATTCAGCAAAAAGATTTTCTAATCGCGTAAGTATAGCTGCGGCATTTTTACTAAATTGCACTATGATTTTTTTTATATCCAAATCATCACAATAACCATTTTCTCGTAAATCCATCTCAATCCAGTTAAAAACTTCTTCTTCATCCATTCCTTTTTTTGATAAATAGTCAATTTGCCTTAAAGGGGTTAAGTACAAGCTTCTA
>JAQGPK010000148.1 GCA_028293095.1 Chlamydiia bacterium
TTGGGAAAAGGTTGTGAATAATTATAGTAAAGGGGATTTCCAGAAAGGTCAGAAGATAATAGCTCAGCCGACGTCTCATCCAATGATGGTGTTGCAATTTCATTCTCCGGCCTCTGATGGATAATCTTATTACTTTGTATCAAGAGCGTCTTCATCTTCAAATAGCGACCTGTGTACGGATTGAGCATGAAGATGCATTAGTTGCGATTGTTTATAGAGTGGAACAAATAGATGGTCAGCAATTTATTTTAAAAATATGTCCACGTGCTTCTGATTATTTACGAGAAATCTATTTTCTTAAATATTTAGCAGGTATAGTACCAGTGCCTTGTATTATAGAGGTTGTGCAGCCAGAAGAAGGAGTGGCTGGTGCTATTTTAATGGAGTGTCTTCCTGGTGCATTGCTTAAAACTACAGAGTTTACTGGTAAATTGGCCTATGAAATTGGTGCAGTGCTTGCTTGTATTCATATGAATCGCTTCTCAGACTATGGTGATCTTGTGCAAGGTGAGTTAAGTGCTGATCCGCGTGCTTATTTTACTTTTAAGTTTGAAGAGGGGATGGATGAATGCAGCGCTCATTTGCCTCAACAATTAATTAAAAAGTGTCGTCATTATTACGATACGCATATGAGTTTTTTGAATTCAGTCGACGGTCCTTGTATTGTCCATCGTGATTTTCGCCCGGGAAATCTTATTGTGCATGATGGCAAGCTCCAAGGAGTTATCGACTGGGCAGGAGCACGTGCAAGTTTTGCAGAGGAAGATTTTTGTTCTCTAGAACATGGAGAATGGTCAGATAATGCGAATAGCAAAAAATCTTTTTTAGAGGGATATGCGAGCATTCGTCCAGTTCCTGCGTATAAGGAGCTCATAACGCTCTTGCGTTTGAGTAAGGCAGTTGCTACAATTGGCTTTACAGTCAAGAAAGGTACTTGGGAAAATAGTAGCGCTCGATTGTATGAGTTTAACCGCCACTTTTTAGAAACCTTCTCCGAAGTTTGAAAGAAAGTTGTAATGATGAAATACATTTATAAACCTTACAGTAAGATATTTCCCGAACTCTTTCAAAAAGAAAAAGATCGAATTCTTGCAGAGATGAGTATTGATTACTACATAGAGCATGTGGGTAGTACTGCAGTTCCAGGCCTAGGTGGCAAAGGAATTATCGATATCGCTATAGCAGTCAATCAACACGATATGGAAGCGGTGTCAAAGCAGCTTCAAATGCTAGGATATGAGTATAGAGAGGCTTTTAGTACTCCTCAGCGCTTGTATCTTATGATTTTTTTACCAGATCCAGAAGAAGAAAAAAGAAGATATCACATTCATTTGACCTATCCTGAGAATAGCGAATGGAAAGAATTTATTGGATTCAGAGACTATCTAAGGAGCCATCCTAGTGAGGCTGCGCGGTATGCAGAAATAAAAAAGCAAGCTGTGCTGGAGGCAAATCAAGATGGCGAACTATATCGAAAAATGAAAGCACCTATGTTTAAAAAGATACAGTCACTGATAAGCAAAGACTTCGATTGAGGTGGTTGCCCTCTATTGCGATTATACAAATCCCTACTCTTTCGTGACTGGCTGTTTTGTAAGTTCATTTGATGAGTGTAACTAAGCTAAGTACTATATAGATATGGCCAAGCAGAAATACGTTGCGTCAATCGAATCGATAGGAAGGTCGAACAGTTATAGGGGATTTTCCCCTTAGTGCAGCAAGCATTCCTTCTTTTCGGCAGCTATCCCTTAAAAATCAAAAATAGTATCTTCATTGGTGCTCTCAAATATACATAATTTATTAAAGGTTAAAACATTACAATTCAAAAAAGGCGTAATTTATGTAATTCAAGCACCCGCTTGAAGATTTTGGGTGCTTAGGTTACATATAGAGTATGACTATTTCAAAATATGAAGCTATAATTCAGGTCAAGGATGCATGCTTTAAGAAAAAATTTATGAATCCAGAAAATTCTTGATGATTTAGAATGTCCACTACACATGTAAGAAGGAATGCACTCACCTATGGACTACACCCTACAGCAAATAGAGAGAAAACTTGTTATCGGTCTTCCTATAGTTACTTCAAATGAAAATGGACGATTTTAAAAAGAAGTGCCGCCCCTTTGGGAGAAATTCTTTCAGGAGAACATAGCTGAGAAAATTACAAATCGTACGAACCAGAACCTCTTAGCGGTATATACGGCCTATGAAGGCGATTATATGAAACCTTTTACATACATAATTGCATGTGAAGTAAGCAGTTTGGATGTGATTCCGGAAGGATTAATAGGCAAGGAAATAGCCTCTTCTTCCTATGCAGTTTTTACGGCGAAAGGGCTATTTCCACAATCTATGATGCAAGCCTGGCAAAAGGTCTGGAATGCGAACATCACAAGAGCGTATAGAACTGATTTTGAAGTCTACTCTCCGGACTTTAATCCGCAAGCAAGCCCTGAAGTAAAAATTTACGTTTCTATACAATAAATCATAGTAAGTTCAGTGAGAAGTGTATTAAATATACTCAGGAATGGTAAAGATAAGAAATTTGACTGCTAGAGAGAGAGCTACAACTTTTACTGCGGTTTTAATACAAGTAAAGCGGACTCTTCGAGCTTTGTTTGGCTGATAGTGAGTCAGCCTATCTATCTGTTTTTGTATATAAGTACCTAGATCTCTAGTCGTAGGTATGCTTTCTTGATGATTTATGAGATATTTTTCTCTGTTTTCGTAAGGCATTTTTTGAAAACTTTGAATAAGAGTCTTTTCCATAGTTGATTGTAGGTTTTCTATGTGGGCGATAGTATGTTTTTGCAAATCTTTTACAAAATCTTGAGCAAGAGGATTCATATCATAACTGAGTGGTAAAAGACTGCGCTGTGGAGTAAACGTTATTCTGAAAAAGTATCCCCAAACTGCAAGAATCTCTTGGCAATCCCTAATAGAATATTTAAGATAATACTTTATATAATCGGTGGCAGGTTTTTCGATTGTATGTAGTGCAGGCGTAGGACTTTGCCAATGAAGGCATTTATTCTCTATTTCTAAATATCGAATTTTATCTACGCAGAAGAGATCAACTTGAAATACAAAATCTGGTGATGTAATAGAAAAGCGTCTTGATTGATTGACAGCAAAGTTTTCTAAAAAATATTTATAACAGGCTAATATTTTATCTTGAGGGCTGGAGGCAAATTGCGGTCTTTGTGATGAAGAGGGATGAGCACCGATATCTTGACGCCACCGCCACCATCTTTTATTGATAGAAGATGTTTTTGCTAAAGATTTTTTATCTAAATAAAAAGCGACAGAATCAAAGTGGACGAGTAATAATGTATTCATGCAGGATAGATTACTGTCCTAACTGATAAAATACAATCTAAGAAGTATGATTTTTTATCAGTAGTATTTCTTAAAAGTGGAGGACTTGTCATGAGAAAAAGTAGTAGTCAAATAAAGAAATTTTTAGCGGTACTCTGCACATTTTCGTGCCTTTCACTTCTTGCTGGTGAGCGGCGTGCAGACCTTTCTTGCTCGCGGCAGGTGATTCGTATTTTGCCGGAGATTTCTCTAAAGGACATGCCGCCGGTAGATCAAATTATTTTTTTACATATTCCAAAAACAGCTGGAACTAACGTTGATGCGATAGCAAAGGCTTTGAGTCAAAATGGAGAGAGGAAAAACTTTCATTACCAGCGGTTATCTGTTCCTCGCATTCAAGGACGCTCCCCAATTTTGATGACAACAAACTGGATTGGAGGGCTACAACAAATGGAGGACGATCCTCATTTACTCGACAAACTCCCGCAACCCTTCTTTCTAACAGGCCATTTTCCTTACGGAGTTCATCAATTTTTTTCTAGGCCATCCAAATATGTGGCTCTTATTCGCCATCCGCTTGAACGTGAGCTCTCTTCTGCCAATTTTGATTATCAGCGTGGATATATAGATGCAGATGAATTTGAATCATATCTCTTAGAGAAAATGATCGATAACCCCCAAGTTCGCTTGATTGCTGGGAGAGAAGCTATGACAGGGTTGTGCACAGAGGAAACATTGAAAAAAGCGAAAAAGAATATTGAAGAGCATTTCTTACTAGCAGCTCCGTCAGAAGATGTAGATACTTTCATTCAAGTCTTAGCAGGTATGCAAGGATGGGGTCCTGTGGCCTATTCGCCAATGCAAATTACTCGTGAGAAAGTAATGCCTGCGCTCTCTGATTCTTTAACTTCTATTTTAAGAGAAAAACATAAATGGGATATAGCGTTATACGAATGGGTGAAGACTCGCTGGAATTCTTGGAAAGAACAAGCAGCGCTCTCTTCTCTTCCCTTATCCTCTGAGCAAAAAGTCTTAACTTTGCTGCCTGATTATTCGAGTACGAATCAAGCTGTTTTTCTTTCCGTCTCTGAAATCAATGAGAGGAATCAACAACATTCAGCAGACGAACTACTTGAGAATAACCAGAAGATGTAGCAGGTGATTTGAAGTCTTTATTAATAAATGCCTTTGAATGCAACTGTGAAAAATAAGTTGCGTTACTAAAGAAACGTGTGATAAGATATTTTCTTATTTAAATTTAGGAAGCACAAGTAGTTATGTATAGCCGCAAGACCCTTCAAATTATTATTACAATTCATGCAATTTTGAGGTGCGGTCCTATGTGATTGGCTTTTGCTCAATACTAGGTCAGGTTAGAGACTGCACTTCGAAAGAGGTGCGGTCTTTTTTTTGCTCATAAGAAACAGATTGATTAAAGGAAATTTTATAATGCTAGTGAGTTGCATAGAGTCCATTCGAATTCGAATTATTAGCGTGGGGATCCACGTTGTATTGAGGTGCGGACCTATGCCGTAGGCTTTTTGCTACAGTTTAGGTGATACAAAGACCGCACTTCGAGAGAGGTGGGGTCTTTTTTTTGTCTCAAAGAAGACAGTTTATTAAAACAGATGATGAATAGAAGGGTTATTATGAAAAAGGAATTAAAAGTTGTGGCAAGTACAGGATTTGCTCTCTTTTCGATGTTTTTTGGATCGGGGAATTTGGTTTTTCCAATTACAGTTGGCATGGAAAGCGGAGGGCACCCACTCATGGCTTCTTTAGGAGTATTATGCACCTGTGTGATTTTCCCCTTACTTGGAATGTTTGGTATGACGCTCTATAACGGTGATATCTATGAGTTTTTTAGTTGCTTTGGAAAAAGAGGGGCTTTTTTATTTTCTCTCTTGGCTCTGTCATTAATGGGGCCATTTGGAGTTCTGGCGCGGTGTCTTACAGTGATTCATGGTGCTTTGCTTCTCATCTTTCCAACCGTATCAATTGTTGCTACAAGTCTTGTGATGTGTGTGGTGATTTACTTATTAACGGTAAATAAAAATAAGATCGTTACAATTTTAGGTGCAGTATTGACGCCATTTTTACTTGTAGCAATTGCAGCCATTGTATTTTTTGGTCTGAGGCAAGGCAATTTTCCAGAAGCTGAATCTCTCGATCCGCATGGTTTGGATGCTTTCAAAAATGGCTTTTTTACAGGCTATCAAACAATGGATCTTGTTGCTTCTTTTTTCTTCTCAGGATTTGTGATCAAACACCTCTGCCAAGTGAGTGGTTCGAATTCTGATGAAACTACACGCTTAAAACTTTTTTTAAAAGCATCAGTAGTAGGTGCGGGACTTTTGTATATCGTCTATTTTGCCTTAGTTGTACTTGGCTCGCTTTATGCTCCTCTCTTGGTAGCGA
>JAQGPK010000156.1 GCA_028293095.1 Chlamydiia bacterium
TTGAAATCACGCATGCTGATAGCGAAAAAGAGAAGATACTTTTAAATCACTCCTATAATCAGAATCAGATTGAGTGGTTTAAAGCAGGCTCTGCACTGAATCTCATAGCAGCACAATCCAAATAATACAGCAAATGGGGCGTGGATTCGCTCGTTATTTTTTAACACGAAGAAATACAAAAGACACTAAAGCACAAAGAGCGCTAACAAGTTTTATAGAGTTCTTTAGCCATTGAATCAGCCATGGAGTGCCATTGTTAGTGATCCATCTGTTTAATAAAGTAGAAATTTTTACAATTAGACACTAGGTTGAATGTATTGCAGGCATAGTCAGAAATTATATATAGTAGGTTCCTAATTTTTAAGAGAGTCGCTATGCTTGGAATTTTTCTCGATCAAGAAACCACGGGCTTAGATAGTCATCGACACCGTGTGCTTGATTTTGCCTGCAAAATAATTGATCTTTCGACAGGAGAGGAGCTCGCAGCTTATGACTCTGTACTTTCGCGCTCTCAAGAAGAATGGGAGAGTCGGGACCCTTTAAGTATAGAGATCAATGGCTTTACTTGGGAGGATACTATCACAGGTAAGGTGCAAGAGGATGTTGCAGAGGAAATTAAAAAAATTTTCAAGAAAGTAAAGATTCAGAGAGGTAAATCGGTCTTTATCTGCCAAAACCCCTCTTTCGATCGTCCTTTTTTTGCTCAAATTATAGATCCCTATACACAAGAAAAACTATTTTGGCCCTACCACTGGCTAGATTTAGCATCAATGTATTGGGCTTTAGAAATTAAAAAATGTAAAGAGCTTCATTCACCTATTCCAGATGAGCTACGCCTTTCTAAAGATACAATTGCAGCGGCCCTTAATCTTCCGAAAGAAGCTCGTCCTCATAAAGCTATGAATGGGGTGAATCATTTACTCCTTTGCTACCATACTATTGTAGGCTTTCCCGAACAAAAGGGGCGTTAAGTGATTGATACAAAAATTATGGGGATTGTGAATGTAACCCCAGATTCTTTTTATTCAGAATCTCGAACATATAGTATTGATAAAGCTATTGAGAGAGCGTTAAAGCTTGTGCAAGATGGCGCAGATATTCTCGACATAGGAGGGGAGTCAACAAGGCCAGATGCAGAGATCGTTTCTTTGGAAGAGGAGCTTCTACGCGTTATCCCAGTTATTAAGGCTGTGAGAGAGATGGTCAAAGTTCCAATTTCAATCGATACGATGAAACCAGAGGTCGCTGAGGCGGCCATCGAAAATGGCGCTTCGATTATTAATGATATAACAGGTTTTGGTGATTTGCGAATGCAGAGTATCGCCAAAGAGAGCGGCGCTCTTTGCATTGTGATGCACATGAAGGGATCTCCCAAAACAATGCAATTGAATCCACTCTATGAAAGAGGGGTGGTTACAGAGGTTGTCGAATGGCTGCAAGAGCGAGTAGCAGATCTTATACAAGCTGGCATTGCTAGAAAGCAGATTATTCTCGATCCAGGAATTGGCTTTGGCAAGACCATGCAGGATAATTTTGAACTTATTAAAAATAGCTCTCTTTTCAAGCAAGCAGGATTTAATCTACTGTATGGAGTTTCTCGAAAGTCATTTTTACGCCGTTTTTTGAGCAAAACTACGGAAGAGCTTTTATGTGCAACACTGGTAGTCAATACACAGCTCATGATCGAAGGGGTCTCGATTATTCGAGTGCATGATGTGGCGGAGCACTATGATGCACGGTCTATTTTAAACGTAACCTATTGATTTTTAATTACTTTTACATTGATAAATTTATTATAATAGTATATAATTATTATTTTCATAATAAAAATTAGGTAAAATATGAATCTTTTGACAGTAAATACTGTAAACTCTAGTTCAAGTGAGTCAGCAGCTACTTCATCATCGTCACCTTCGTCGTCATCCACTTCTTCCTCAACTTTGTTTTCAAGGAGAGGTGCGAATCTTATGAATTATACAAGAACAGCATCGCCAGATTCAAATAATTTAAGACGATCAGTGTATCACCGCGCCAAATTGGCGGATTCTCTAGAAGAAGATCAAAAAACTAAAACCGTTGCACAGTCTATAACCGGTGTACATATTAAAGATATGGGACAATCTTTTGAGGATTTGGCTAAGAGAGTGAATACGGCTAAGGAAGCAATTCAGAGTGCGGTAAATAAAGAGCCAGTAGAAAGAAAAGCTGCGCAGGTAGCACGTCATATGCACAAGCCGTCGGAAAAAAAGGCTCAGTAAAGGTTTCTTTTAGAAAGCGACAGAAGAGTAGTGTCGCTTTCTTGGCATCATGCCTGCTTTCATCTTGAAAAAGCGAGTAGTTTCTGTTATTCTTTTCCTCTAAAAAATAGAGGGCTTTTTCATGACAAGTAGCGTATCATATAAAGATAAAAATTTTAGAATTACAATAGCTTCTGAACCTAGAAAAACAGCAAATTCTAAGCAGACATCCTTATCTTCGCCTATAAAGACAAGAACAATCAGTCCTTACGAGCCATCGAAACCTATAGATATTCCGTCTGCAATCAGAAGGTATAGTGATGGATATAGAGTAACTTCTCTCAAGACAGAAATACAAGCTCAGTTTTTAAAAAAAGCAGCAGAGAATCAGTCATATACGACTACTCCGCCATCCTCAAGAGAAAACAGTGACGCGCCTGTTGTAAAATCATCTCAGTATACTTCACCAATTTTAGGATGGGAGGCGCTCACCTTAGCGAACAAATCCGAGAGTAAATCCAATAATTCACAGGGATTATTTTCATTTTCGAAGAGCTCTTCAGGTAAGTCTCTTTTGAGCCGCACCCCGGATAATTCTTCGAGAGAAGATCAGGAAGTATCTGATTTAGAACCATCGCATGGGACATCGATTAGTTCATTTACTACCTATAAAAATAGGGGCTCTCAAGATATAACATCCTCCTTTTCATTTGAGCCATTAAATGAGTTTCATGAGGAAAGCGAAGATGAACAAAGCGCATCGGTAGCAGATCACTCTGGGATTACCGGAAGGATGAGCTTGCTTGCTCTTGACGAAGAAACTGCATCGCTACAATCTGACCAAGAGGATACGCTCGGAAGGAGCCTTCAAGCGGAGGGTATTAAGTTATACAAAGAAAAGGACGCGGAATAGTGTTCCTTTTATTGGAAGCATTTGCTAATCTCTTTTTTCTTTGTTAAAAGGAAAAAAATGCCCCTTTCCCAGGTGATTGCTCCCTTTGTGGTGCCAACAATTGAAATATCATTCATCGCGATCGCAGTCTACTATCTACTCTCTTTCTTTTGGAATACAAGAGCTATGGATCTGGTGCTTGGGATTGTGGTCTTTCTCTTTATATTTTTACTCGCAACCTGGCTAAGCTTTCCTGTTCTGCAGCAGCTGATGCGCTATTTTGTGAATGTAGCAGTGATTGCTATTCTCATCATTTTTCAGCCAGAGCTTCGTCTTGCGCTTGCTAAGATGAGCGTTAAAGGAAAGCGTTACGAAGAATTAACCGATTTTGAAAAATTTTTAGATTCCTTGACTCACTCGATCTACCGTATGGCAGAGCGTCGTGTTGGCGCTATCATATTATTAGAAAATCAAGATTCTCTTGATGAGTACGCGGCCAAAGCTGTGGTACTGAACGCTCAGTTTTCATCTGAACTTCTAGAATCGGTTTTTGCTGTCACATCACCCCTACATGATGGTGCTGTAATTATCAGGGGATCAACAATCGTTGCAGCTTCTGTTATTTTGCCATTAGCTGATGAAAGTTCCCAGATTTCAAGATCCATGGGAACAAGACATCGCGCTGCACTTGGAATCACACAGCTTAGAGATACCTTGAGCATCGTGATATCAGAGGAGAGTGGCCGAGTGTCAATCGCTCGAGACAGTATCATGACAAGAGGCGTAAAAATTGATCGCTTTAAGGGGATATTACGCAGTATTTTTAATCCGCCAAAAACAGAAACAACTAGTAAATTTGCTTTGCAAGAGTGGTTAAAGCCGTGGAAGGAAACTTAAAGAAAATCTTTTTTCAAAATTTACCAAGAAAATTTTTCTCGATGCTCATTGCCTTGAGTGTTTGGATTTATATCAATTACTCAATTACCGAGACGAAAATTTTTCCTAAAATGGCAATCCATATTGTCAACTTACCACCTGATCGCACAATA
>JAQGPK010000211.1 GCA_028293095.1 Chlamydiia bacterium
AGGATGCTGAAAAGATGGCAATGCAACGTATTGCTAAAAGACGTGAAAAAATTGAAGAAGAGTTTTGTAGTAAGGATAAAAAATATACAGATCAAGTACTGTGTACTTATATTTTAAAAGCCTTTACCTCTTCTCTTGATGCACATACCAATTATTTTACACCTCAAGAGGCAGCTCAGTTTCTAATTGCTGTACAGCAAAAACTTTTAGGAATTGGAGTTCAGCTACGAGATGATGTAGATGGTTTTTCGGTCACTAAAATTATTGAAGGCGGTCCCGCTGATAAGGTAAAAGATCTGAAGGTAAAAGATAAAATTATTGCTGTGAATGGCGAGCCTGTAATTGGACTTGATGTTATTGAAGTAATTGATCGTATTCGTGGACAAGATGGTACGGATGTTATGTTACGAGTGGTTCGTGAGGTAGGTCAAGATGGAAAGAAGCAGCAAGAGCTAAAAGATATTCGTATCAAACGAGGAGAGGTGGTGCTAAAAGAGGCACGCCTTGAATATGAAGCTCAACCATTTGCAGATGGTGCCATTGCCTATTTGCATTTACACGCCTTTTATCAAGATAGTGATAGTTCATCGAGTGAAGATATCGAGAAAGCTTTTGAAGAGATGAGAAAAAAATATAAAATTTATGGCGTTGTTCTTGATTTACGATTTAATGGTGGAGGCGTACTCGCACAGGCAGTCGCTGTAACTGGACTCTTTATCAATAAAGGAGTTGTTGTTTCTATTAAGGATGAAAACGGAGTGGTCCACCATTTACGAGATTTAGATTCTAAGAGAATGTGGGGCGGTCCCCTTATTGTATTAACAAATCGAGGAAGTGCTTCAGCTGCTGAAATTGTAGCACAAACTCTCCAAGATTACGGACGTGCGCTAGTAGTGGGTGATGACCACACCTATGGAAAGGGATCTTTTCAGACTTTTACCCTTACAGGCACTAATCCAAATAGCATAGATCCTCAAGGAGAGTACAAGGTAACAAGAGGCTGCTACTATACGGTTTCCGGAAAAACTCCGCAGCTTGTTGGCGTGCGTGCTGATATTGAAGTTCCAAGTGGACTTTCTGCGTTAGATATAGGTGAGATGTATGGGAAGTATCCTTTAGAAAATGATTCGATACCTCCAAATTTTGAAGATTCTTTGGGAGATGTGCCTCTTTTTCAAAGAGAGAAAATTCGTCTTTTATACCGCACAGACTTGCAAAAAGTTGAAACAAAGTATCGCGAATCTTTAGCGCAACTTCGCAAGAACTCGGAAGCTCGACAAAAACAAAATAAAGCCTATCAGCGATTTTTGAGTTCTACAAAAGATGCTGATAATGATATGGAAGATATAGATCGAAGTGAGAAGTATCCGGATTATCAATTGTATGAATCGATGGATGTGATGAAGGATTTTATTACTTTGTTGCAGAAGCAAGCAGAAGAGAGAAAGCAAGTAGAGGAAAAAAGGGTAAAAGAAGAGGGAAAGAGAGCGGCATGACATCCGAAGGTGTGTGTAGACAAAAAGTGCGAAATTGCATATTATAAAATAGATTTTTTAGGGAGTGCTAATGCGAGGATACCGTCGCCATCTTTTTCTTCTTTCTCTTTCTAGCGTAGTTTTATGTAGTTTTGTACCCTATAAAGATAAGCAGTATATAGATCATTTTTTACATGTGTATTCTGCAGATCTGTTTCGTCAAAAACAGTTTAATTTGGTTTCTTTGAGTGTTTCTTATGGATGGAGCGACATTAGCCATATTGAAATGACCTTCTCTTGTTACCGTACATTGACTCAAAAAGATGCTCGCAAGCTTCTTATAGAAACGATAGATGGTATTTTGAAAAAAATTAATAATGATCCACTATTAATTGAAAGAAAATTATTATCTAAAGGCCATTTCTGTGTTAATCAGCTCAAGCTTGAGATCAAAGCGGAGAATATTTTCGCTCAGTGTTGCGATGCAGACTCTGTGATGAAAGAGACTATCCTAGAAGATGGAGAGATTACTTATAAGACCTATAGAAGCTCCCCTTACATGTCTACAGGCAAGAAGGTTTTTAAAGAATCCTATAGAGATGCAGTGCTCCTTGTTGCTAGAGAATCAGTCTATCCGGGTAATGAAATTGAGAAAAACATCTCGAATACAATCGAGGCTACAAAAGCACACAAAGCTCAAGAAAAGAAACTTGCTGAAAAGCCGCCTGTAAAAGAAGTGCCTGTTGAAGAGTTCACGGTGCTCTCTTCTGGAAAGCGCAAAATTGCTCCAAATAGTTCCACAATCGAATCGATCAATTTTCTTCCGGCAAGCTTAAAAGCTCCGGAAACTATACCTGAAAGTAAAGCGCCATCGACTGAAATGCTGCCGATTCAGCCAGAGCAAAAACCAGTAGATGTGATAGCGACCCCTCCAGAATTGAAAGAGCTACATCCTTTAAAAACAGCAGAGCCTCAAGTCGAAGAAAAAGCAAAAGGTGTAGAGCCTCAACCTATAGAGCAAGTGGTACCAGCAGCAGTAGTTCCAGAGATGAAAGCTATTGAGCCAGAGACTCCTAAGCCAGCGGTTCCAGTCCAAGAGACATCTTCTATTCCAGTCCAAGAAAAACCATCTGTCCCTGTTGAAGAAAAGAAAGTTGAAAGCATACCAGTAGAGAAGAAGACGCCTTCACCAGCACCTTTGATAGAAGAAGTCTCTCCGGTAATTCAACAAGCTCCAACACCAGATACCCCTATTCAAAAAGGGCCTTCTCAATCAGTTCAGAAAACGCAACCTGTAATCGAAGAGAAAAAAACTGTTATCCCGGCAATAGTCGTGCCCGCTTCTGTCTCATTGAATGAAAATAGCCAAAATCCTGCTCAGAGTACATCTTCTGATGCCGAGAAAGGAAAAGCTGTTTCTCCAGTTCAGGAGGAAATTGCCCTTGTGACTGAAAGCCAAGCTCAAGAATTACAGCAAAAAGAGCAGCTAGCGAAGGCGCTTGAATCAGCTCCACAAACAAATGAGCAACAGATTGAGAAACCTGCGTTTGACAATGCTAAAAAAGATCCGAGCTTCTTTAAAAAGCTAGCAGGCCTTGTGTGGAAAAAGAAAGAAGATCACTCTCAACAAGTGTCTGATGCCTCAAAAGCAAGTGCTGTAAGCAAAGAAGTCCTCGAGGAGAAGAAAGTTGTTCAAAAGATAGCTCCTGCGCCAAAAGCAATAGCCAAGAGTCCAGAGCCAAAAAGTGCGCAGCCTCAAAGACGTGGACTTTGGGAGAAAATGAAGTCAGTATTTTCGAGAAAAGATAAGACTGCTATTCAGCCGCTTGTTGTGGTGCCTGTGAAGGCGAGTGTTCCGAAAAAAGAAATAAAGCCTACAAAGCCTCCTCAAAAGACAGTTCCTGCGCCAAAAGCAATAGTCAAGAGTCCAGAGCCAAAAAGTGCGCAGCCTCAAAGACGTGGACTTTGGGAGAAAATTAAGTCAGTATTTTCGAAAAAGAAATCGAGTACTGATCAGCCTGTTTTGAAGAATGCAGCACCAACGAATAAGCCCCAGAAAGAGATTGCGCTAGCAGAAACTCCGAAAGCTCTGATTCCTGTAAAACAAGAAGCAGAAAAAGGTACAGTTTT
>JAQGPK010000017.1 GCA_028293095.1 Chlamydiia bacterium
CAGCAAAGATCTTTTACTCGAGATCTGGATTGCTAAAAGCCAATGCTATAAAGAAATGGGAAAACTTGATCAAGCTATGGTCCTCCTTTCTCAAATTATTAATAATAACACCGCGTCGCAGCTCAGAATCAAGGCGATGCTCCTCAGGGCAGAAATTTATGAGCTTCAAAAACGAAATGATCTCGCCATCAAGCAATTAGAAGCTGCCGCTACTAAAGGAGGAGAATGGGGAGAACAAGCCAAACAAAAATTAGAAAATATTCGAAAATAAATTTTTACATGCATTCTAGTCGATTTAAACCCACCTACCCTATAAAATAAAGTGCCTAAACCATGCTTTGAGGTTTTCATGGATACAAGTACTTTTTCATCGATACTCCAATTATTTAGCGAATGGATTGCAAACTGGAATCTTGTTCTGGTGGTCATTTTTCTCTGTTCTGTCATTGGTGCAGCAGTTTTCCTTGAGAGGCTTCTATACCTGCGCAAAACAGAAATCGATACAGATTTTTTTATTATACAGCTTAGAGAAGCCATCGTGAATGGCAATATTGTTGAAGCCATGAGTACGTGCGAAAATACAAAGGGAGCTGTTGCTAATATCGTTAAAGCTGGTCTTTGTAAACATGAGCGTCCTCGCGAACAGATTGAAAGTGCAATGGAGCTTCGAGGACTTATCGAAGTTTCCAAAATGGAAAAAAATGCTCGTATTCTATCTATTATCGCCCATATCACGCCTCTGATTGGACTTCTGGGCACTGTACTTGGCTTTATCAAGGCCTTTGCTGAAATGAGACAAAGCCATCTTGTAGAGATCTCTGCTAACCAAATTGGCGAGGCCATGGAGTATGCGCTCGTTACAACGGCTGCAGGACTTGTCATTGCCATACCCGCAGTCATTGGGTATAACTACATCATCAGTCGAATTGAGGGAATGATTGTCGATATTCAAGCAACCGCCTCAGAAGTTGTTGATCTTTTAGTCTGTCGACAGGAGAAGTTTTAATGCGTTTTCAACCACGCCTAAAACCCTGCCATAATCTGATCGATCTCACACCGCTTGTGGATGTGATCTTTTTAATGCTCATTTTCTTTTTAGTCACATCCGATGTACTTCCTTTAAAATCACTCTCCATCGAAAATCCAGAACTTCAAAATGTAAATTCCCCCGCTCATCTGGCGCAGCTTCTCATTGTCATGGACAAAGATCAAGTCATCTATATGGGCTCCAAAAAAGACATTATTGATATGAACTCCATAAAAGAGCATCTTATGCGCGAGATTGCGACCATCAAGGAGTTGAATCCAAAATGTACTCCTACTGTAGTTCTCCATGTGGATCGCCAAGTTGATTATGGCGCTTTTTTGAGACTTTTTTCTGCCGTACAAGAATGCTCTCCTCGTATTCGCCTTTCATATAAACCAGCAATCATTTGATGGTATTGTATGCTACAAGTTGAACGTATTGGTAAAAATCAGACAGTTGAAATTAAGTTTAAAGCAAAAACCTCTCTATTTGACCGCCCTTTACAGCGCGCTCTTCTCTACTCCTTTCTCTTTCATGGGCTGATCTTTGGAGTCTTTCGCGTAAAATTTTTTGATCTTCCCGAACCCGCAACAACATTTCATCCAGTAGAAGTGGCCATTGAAGAAAACCAAGAACAAGAAAAAAGCCTTGTTGCAGTAGCTGAAGAATCAAAAGAAGAGAACCTCATTGCACCTATCAATAGGGAAAATCTGAACTTTTTACAAACAACTCTAGATTATGAAGAGCTTTTAGCTGATGCACAATTTTTAAAAAAGCAGGCCCCTGATATAACAACTCGCTTTACATCTGAAAAGTTAGAATTTCAAGAGCCCTATTATCCTCTGAAAATCCATCTCACCAAAGCTTTATCTTGCATGAAGCTGATTGAAGATGGCTCTTCTCTTTTTAAAAAAAGAGAAAGCCATAGTATGCGCTATGCTAGCTATCCGATTGAGTATACTATAAAGGTATCTAGTAAAACCGGTACTGTGGTTACCTGGAAAAGAAAAAAAGAGCTTATCGATAAAAAACTTCAAGCGCAAGCTGATCGACTCATTCAAGAGTTACGTTTTTCAGCATCTTCCTCATCAGACTCTCTCGTCGGTGGTAAAGTCGTCATTGTGTTTACTTGTACTGGAGATGAACTCGAAAGGATGCTTCAATGATCGAAGTCTCTCCTGATACTGCGTGTATGATTTACCTCGGGAGCGCTATTATTGCACTTATCACCATCTGGCTCTATCAACATAAATACTCAAAGAAGAGTGAAAAAAGCTCCTTTTCTACTAAACACTTCTCTTGTGAGTTCTGCCATGCTACCTACCTGGACAACCCAGTAAAGCCGTTCACTAGATGCCCTGAATGCCAATCACTCAACAAAAATACAGGTTGAAGTGAGGGTAGACACGGTCAAAAATAGAACCTGTTCTTGTTATGAGCAAGGGCGTACTATTATCCATAGCGCCATTCATTACCTCTTAG
>JAQGPK010000018.1 GCA_028293095.1 Chlamydiia bacterium
TATTGGCAAAAGTATGTGGGTGGAGTGCATCGCGATATGGGTAAATGATAAAAGCAAATAAGAAAAAGGAGATAAGGAAAAAGGAGATGATAATTTGAAAAACTGCTTGTCTAGAGAAGCGGTTAGAGAGTTTTGTAAAAATGATTGTCGTGATAATTGCCGCTGGAAGCATTACCCATACTTTAATGAAAGGGATAACAGCTGCGCCACCAGAGCCTTTTTCTGTAATGACAATAGTGTCTTTTAAGTTTTTTAAAATGCTGTAGTTAAAACAGACACAGCAGAGCATGATGAGCATGGGGATGAACTTTTTCAATTCATAGGCGTGGATAGGCCATACATAAGATCGAATCGGTCCAAAAGCCAGATCGCGTGCTTGCTTCATCAAACCCTCTAATTAAACAATTATTATAGCAGAAAAAAAGATTTTCTGGAAGAAGCAAATCATTCAATTAAGCAGTAACGGGTGTCGCTTCAGACTCTAGTACTATAGGCTGTGCAGACTTTTTGGTAGCTTCTGGCGTAGGCTCACTGGATGTAATGTCTTGGAGCTGTTTACCTAAGTTTTTGACAGCTAGTATCCAGATACCAATCATGCCAAATAGACAAAGCGCAACATAGGGCACACAGGCTGTAATAGTTGAACAGCTGATAAGGAGCGCTTGATAAATGACAGAGCCGCTTGACTTTCCAAGACGATTACAGACACCATCGATGGCAGCTTTTGCTTTGGTTTTCGACTCTGAACTTAAAGGCACAAAGGTCATTTCCTTGGTCACATCAAAAACTGTGTATTTGGCAGCGCGACTCAAGCAGTTTTGCAAAGAGCCAAAGAAAACAACGATTGCAAGGGGTGAGAAACCACAGAGACCTAAGACAATATCGGGGTGTCCTTTTAAGAAAAAGAAGCCAAAGAAGCCGATGCTTGTGACAAGAAGGATGGCCGGTGTAATTAAGGCTGTAAAGGTCCAGCCAAATTTACGGATAACGTTTCCTGAGATAAAGAGAGAGGTGAACGTAGCCAAAACTCCAATCACTGTTGAGACTTCATTCATATAAATATTATAAGCCCTTGGATTTTGCTGCAAAAGTTCACTAACCTCTTGTTTCCAGAGAATTTCGACGAGGTTAATCACCACGTTGTAGGTGATGACGATGATAGCGATGCAAAGCACATACTTAGATGTTGCTAAGAAGCGAAAATTTTCACGCATGGAGAATTTCTTCTTTTCTTTCTGAAAGGCTTGATCTGCTTTACACTGTAGCGTAGTGTCTTCTGCAACTATTTTATTGAGCCAGCGGAAAGCCGCTATTGCAAGAAGTCCGGCGATCAGGACTAAAGAGATCAGTGTTGTGACGGATTGCCCCCAAGCATCTTTTTCAGAGGGTATGGAGAAAAGAAAAGGGTGTTGTGCGATAAAGATAGATATTAAGCCTGCAACGACTCCTGAAAAGTTGATCCCGACACCGAAAATTCCATAAAAACGTTTTGCCTCTTCCATCTTAGTGATCTGATTTGCAAATCCCCACAAGAGAAGAAAAAGGATAATATTTCCCCAGAGCTCGCTCATCACATAAAAGGTTGTAAAGGTCCAATAGCGATACATGGCAACAAATCCTTTTAGACCTTCTGGTAATAGGCTCTGAAGTGAGTCTGCGGAGGCATGAGGATGAAGATAGTCTTTTGCTGGATAGAGTATGAAGGCAAAAATGAAGAAATAGCCTAAAAAAAGAGACATCATAGAATAGAAGACTGTTTCTCGTGAGAAGCGGTTAGAGAGGCGAATGAAGATATAGGTCAGGAGGACGGAGGTAGGGAACATGACCCATACTTTGATGAAAGGGATAATTTCTGCGCCCGATTTTTCTGCAGTGATCACAAGCGTATCTTTCATGCAGCGGAGAACATTGTAATCAAAGTTAAGTAAAAAAAAGATGAAAAGCATTGGAATGAGCTTTTTGAGCTCATATCTATGAATTGGCCAGAAAAAGGTTCTAAGAACTGAAAACGCTTTCTGAGGCTCTTCTGCTGACATGTGTCGCCTTAGTTAAATTGTAGTAACTGTCGCGACAAGCTGCCTTTGCTGGCATTATTAGTCATAAATAAGAAGTAATTAAAACAAATCTTACAGCTTGGCAAGCTCTAAGTATACAATATCATTTTCTTATTTTGCAAGAGATTCACTAGCTAAAAGAGCCTCCTCTTTAATAAAATTAAGGAAAGTATCGGGTTGCCTTAACTCTTAGCCTCTTTGTAATAAAAACAGTGATAGCCAGATTCATTAAATTCTTTTTGGCGCACTTCTGCAGTTGGGCAGGTGACGTTTGCGTCATCATAGCGTATCCATTGCGTGCCTTCTTTTCTATAGTACCAATAGTGGCCGCCACTTTCAGATGAACTATTGTCCCCACCTCTACAGATGATGCTTTTAAGGTGGTAATTAGCATGGCCATTGTCGGCATGGAGACTGCCAAAATCAATCACCGCATCAATTTGTGGGTTTTTAGATTGTAATCGGTTTACACATATTTGAAGCATAGGTGGAAGAGAGGCAATTCTTTTTTGTTTAAATTCAAGAGGGTTAACTTCAACAGAAA
>JAQGPK010000172.1 GCA_028293095.1 Chlamydiia bacterium
TGTATTGGCAAGTACTTTGAGACCAATTTCAGAAAGAGCTGTTTGCAGATGCATCCCGATTTCGCTATCGAGAAGCGGTAGAATATGATCGCGCTTATCAACAATCGTAACTTGCGTGCCTAATGCCGCAAAAAAACTCGCATACTCTGAACCGATGATACCACCACCAAGCACAATCATCGTTTTAGGCACTTTATCAAGGCGCAAAAGCGTTGTCGAATCAACAATAACAGACTGATCGAAGGGAATATCACTAGGATTACGTGGTTTCGAGCCTGTTGCGATAATGATAAATTCACCAATGACCTGATACTTAATCCTCCACTCACTATCCATCACAATCAACTGATGTGGATTTTCAAAACGTGCCGTTCCCTGAATAAGCTCTATATTGTTCTTTTTAAATTGACGGAGCACCATATTTTTTTCTTCTTCAATGACCTTGTGAAGACGAAAATTAAGGTCATTAATAGAGACTTCATTGATCGGACGATCTTTAGCATAAAAGCTGCGATTATTAAAATCTGTAAGGTTCAATATCGCTTCACGAAGAGTTTTAGAGGGAATCGTTCCCGAATAGAGGCAGGCACCACCTGGAAAAGGCTCCATTTCGATCACGACAACCTTTTTGCCAAGCTTAGCCCCTTGTATTGCTGCCTTTTGTCCCGCAGGACCAGAGCCTATGACGACAAGATCTGCCTTAATATCTTCCATGGGAAAACCTCATTTTTCTGCTTTATATAATAATTTTTAAAAAAAGCGAACAGAAAAATTAAAAAATATACTACATTGCAAAAAGAGGTGAAAAAGTGGCTAAAATCGATTTTACAAAAGTAGAAGAAAAGCTCGCAGCAGCAGTTCGTTCTATGTTCATTAAGAAGGTTAAAGAGGGAAAACCCACTGTTTCAAGAGGGATGGCATCCTATTATGCGATCGACACAGGTCCCAGACCAAAACCTATCGATCCTGTAATTCAAGCACTTCAAGAACTTGAAGAAGAGGGCAAACGTGCAGCTATTGCACAACCTGCCACTCAAGAAGAAAGTGGTGAGAGTATTTCAGAAAGTATAGCTTCCCTTCAAAAATCAAGTGTCGGACCGGTGCAGCCTCCAGCTTTAGAAGAAATTTCTTTACACCCTACTGCCTCTCCCCCTACTCCCCTTTTTCTCTTACGAAAACATCTTCTCTGGTTTAAACGCAAAAAGGTAAAGGATAGCTATGGCCTTGTCGGTACAAGCGAAGAAGAGATCAAAGAACTTCGTAAAAAAGGAACACTTACCAAAGAAGAACTACAGCATATTGAACAACTTCTTGCTAAAGCAAGTGATGTAAAGGTCAAACTGATCAAAAAATTAGGGCTTGAGGATGATTCCACTCTCGTCGAAAAGGAGCGTAAAAAACATATTACTAAAAGATTTAATATAAAAGAGACCTGGCTGCCCTTACAATAAAAGCTGAAATTGTGGTATACTAGTGACTTTTAGTAACATATGGCATGGAGTGGCATCCCTTGGATTTTGCAGACGATTCGAACTTTGACGCGGAACTTGAAGGCACAATTTTAAACTCATTAAACCAGTCACCTCTTCCAAAAAATGGAAAAGCAAATAGCACCAAGCTTCCTGATTCTCTCTACATCTTTCCCATTTTAAGAAGACCCTTTTTTCCTGGCATGGCAGCCCCTCTCATGATAGAGACAGGACCATTTTACGAAATTTTAAAAGTCATCGCAAAGTCCGAAAATAAATTTATTGGCCTTACTCTTACAAAAAAAGAAACCGATGATATTTACACAGTAGGATTTGATGGTCTACATAAGGTAGGCGTGTTAGCAAGAGTCTTACGCATCATTCCTATGGAGCAAGGTGGCGCGCAGGTCATTCTCAACATGGAAAAGAGAATGAAAATCGAACATCCTGTTAAAAAATCAAAGCAACTACTTGCCAAAGTCTCCTACTATGAAGATGATATCGTCCTTTCAAAAGAACTCAAAGCCTATGCAATCTCTATCATCTCCACAATTAAAGAGCTCTTAAAGCTTAATCCCCTCTTTAAAGAAGAGCTCCAAATCTTCTTAAGCCATTCAGACTTTACAGAACCTGGAAAGCTTGCAGATTTTGCAGTTGCCTTAACAACCGCCACACGTGATGAGCTTCAAGAAGTTTTAGAAACGTATGATGTTCCGGATCGGATTGAAAAAGCTCTTGTCCTCCTCAAAAAAGAGCTTGATCTCAGTAAGCTTCAAAATACAATCAACCAAAAAATCGAAGTTACTATTAACAAGAGTCAAAGAGACTTTTATCTTCGCGAACAGCTCAAAACTATTAAAAAAGAGCTAGGGTTAGAAAAAGAAGATAAGGTCACGGAAAGAGAAAAATTTGAAGCGCGCCTAAAAATACGAACGCTTTCTCCTGATGTGAAGGAAGTGATTCGCGAGGAAATGGAAAAACATGCAAGTCTAGAACCTCAATCTCCTGAGTATGCACTCTCTAGAAACTATCTCGACTGGCTAACGACTATTCCTTGGGGTATCAAGAGCCCTGACATTCACAACCTTAAAGAAGCTGAGAAGATCTTAGAAAAGGACCATTATGGCCTTGAAGATGTAAAACAACGCATCATAGAGTTCATCGGTGTTGCAAAACTTTCAGGCAGTCTGAAAGGAAGCATTCTCTGTCTTGTAGGGCCACCAGGTGTTGGTAAAACAAGTATCGGCAAAAGTATCGCCCGTGCGTTAAATCGAAAATTTTTTAGATTTTCTGTCGGTGGCATGCGCGATGAAGCTGAAATCAAAGGCCATCGCCGTACCTACATTGGTGCAATGCCAGGAAAAATTGTTCAAGCCCTCAAGTACTGCCAGACAATGAATCCTGTGATTATGCTGGATGAAGTTGATAAACTTGTCAGTAACTATCAGGGCGATCCAGCATCTGCACTCCTAGAAGTGCTCGATCCAGAACAGAACGTGGAATTTTTAGACCACTACCTAGATGTACGCTGCGATCTTTCTGATGTCCTTTTCATCGTCACTGCAAACGTACTTGATTCCATTCCAGAGCCATTACTCGATAGAATGGACATTATGCGCCTTTCTGGATACATTACTGAAGAGAAACTGCAAATTGCCAAGCGCTACTTGATTCCAAAAAATCGCACTCAAGTTGGTTTAAAGCCAAAGCAAGTCACATTCTCACAAGAGTCACTACGTGCACTCATTGACGGGTATGCTCGAGAAGCAGGCGTGAGAACATTAGAAAATAATCTTAAGAAAATTTTGAGAAAAATTACTGTTAAGATTGTTCGTGAAAGCGAAGCAAAGCCACAGAAGAAAAAAGCTGCAGCAAACATTTACCCTATCGATCCAAAAGATCTGCAAGAATACCTTGGTAAGCCGCAATTTCATACCGATCGTCTTTATGAATCACCTCCGATTGGAGTATGCTGCGGTCTTGCGTGGACTTCAATGGGTGGCACAACCCTCTATGTTGAAGCAATTAAAGTGCCCAATGCAAAAACAGAAATGAAACTCACAGGTCAAGCAGGCGATGTCATGAAAGAATCGTCAGAAATTGCCTGGAGCTATTTGCATGCACGCGCTCATATGTATGCCCCAGGAATTGCCTTCTTCCAAAAAGGGCAGATCCATCTTCATATTCCAGAAGGTGCAACACCTAAAGATGGCCCTTCTGCCGGTGTGACAATGGTAACTGCAATGATTTCATTATTGCTCAATACCCCTATCGTGAATGATCTGGCCATGACAGGAGAACTCACTCTTACAGGAAGAGTACTTCCAATCGGCGGGGTCAAGGAAAAATTAGTAGCTGCAAAACGTGCCGGCATTAAGACAATCATTTTCCCAAAAGACAATCTACGCGATATTGACGAACTTGCTGCCCACATTAAAAAAGGCATCACGATTCATTTCGTGGATCACTATGATGAGGTCTTTAAAATTGCCTTTCCACATAAAAAGATGAAGAGTGTATGAGCTGGCAAACACACTGCAAAAAAAAATGGATCCAGCCTGATGAGCTTGAAGACAAGGTAGCATCATTACGCCAGAAAGGCAAAACCATTGCCACCTTAAATGGCTCTTTTGATCTTCTCCATGCAGGTCACCTCCATATGATTTTTGAAGCGTCAAAGCAAGCTGATATTCTCATCGTAGCCCTTAATTCAGACGCCTCAATCAAACAATATAAAAGTCCTCTACGGCCTATTATCCCCCTTAATTACAGGCTTGAGATGATGGCAGCGCTCGAATTTGTAAGTTTCGTCACCTGGTTTGAAGAGACTGACCCCCGTGCGCTTCTTACAAAAATTCGTCCAGATGTTCATGTAAATGGGGCAGAGTATGGAAGTAATTGTATTGAAAAAGAGGTTGTATGCAATGGAGGAGGACGCCTTCATATCGTACAACTTATTGATGGCCTTTCAACATCCAGAATCATCAAAACAATTGAGTCATTATGCGCCTCATCTGGTCCACAGAACAGATAGATAGTTTGCGAAAATTTTCTCGCTTTTTGCACAAAAAAGGCATTGATCATATGCAAGAAGAGGTTGCAAACCGCGATTGGGCAAGCACCTCCTACGGTAACAAAATATATAATCTCTGGATTCAGGATGAAAATCAAGTAGCTGAAACTCAAACGCTACTTACAGCTTTCCTGCAAGATCCAGACTCCACACTCTATACACTCCCTCAAGAAAATGCATTAGAAAATATCTCTCCCGTAACTACCCCCCAATCACCCTCTAAACAATTTTTAGAAAAAAGAAAGCAATTTAAACCAGCATCATCAAGTGCGCAATTCCCCAAAAAAAATAGAGGCCCTTTCCAATTCTATCTCACGAACTTCCTCATTATTCTTTGTTCCACA
>JAQGPK010000078.1 GCA_028293095.1 Chlamydiia bacterium
ACAGCTACAGATTGAGTGAGCTTTTTGAGGTGTTATATGCTCTTTACATTGAATAAAAACATCATTGATTTTACGCCATAAAGTAACAGATCCACCGTAGAGGCTCGCGTATTTTGTTTTGGAAAGCGCATTTTTTTCTTCAACCTCTAATAGTGTTCCATAGTGTCCATAGAGAGTTAAACAAGAATTAGCAATTGTATTAAGCCTCTGAAGATGGCTTTCTTGAATATGTATAAAGTCTTGTTTTTCTAAGAGATGAAGAAGATCTACAGCCTTTTTATTGCATTGTGTTACTATTTTTTCTTGATAGCTGTGAAGAGTAATCTTTTGGAAGAGCTGATAAGGATCTGTTTTTAGAAAGGAGATCATCTCTCTTAAATATTCACTATCCAGGGGGGATTGTGTCTTTTGGTTTATTTGATCTAAAAGAACACTCGCGGCTTCTTTAAAAATCTTCTCATTATTTTCTCGAAGCATTTTATAAGCTCTTTCTTTTTCTTGAGTGAATTTTTCAGAGGTGGGTATTGGCATGTTTTTGAGTTCTTTATCGAGCCATTCTTTGGTTGCATGCCTACAAAAAATACTGAAGATAAGTTTATTGGCATCCTTTGTTGAGCCTGCATTTCTCATCGCGTTCATAGCTTTAAGTAGGGCTGTTACATCACTTGGTGTCATGACCGCTTCATAACTTTCTGCTTGTTTACAAAAAGAGTTATAGAGGGTGAGAGTATGGATGTAGCGAAAGGCCTCTAGTGGTTTTTTGTCGTAAAGAAGCTGGGAGATCCTATTCTTGTCGGTCGAATCTGTGACGAGGTTATTTATGAGCGCAAGTCCTGCAGATCTAAGCTTTTCATGTGTATTTTCGGAAAATGCTTTGATAAGCTCTTTTTCTGTTTGTGGTACTATGATTTGCAAGTGTCGAAGAGTGCTCAAAATAATCTTGAGTTCATTTTGCTCTGCTTGTTTGAGTTGCTTTGCTGTAGTAGAAAAAAGTTGTTTAAGATGGATGAAGATCAAAGCTGTGAGACTAGATATGGTATGGCATGTCTCTCCATAAGCTGCTTGAACATACGCTAAAAATGAATTTTGAGTGATCTGATGCGCGGTAGCTGCTACATTCTTAGGAAGATCTGCTTTTGAAGAGAGTTGGATTCCTCGAGCTCTTTTTTGAATCTCATTTTGCGATACTTCATGGCCTCTAACTGCTATTTTTTCTTGAAAATCGGTAAGGTAGGCATTAAGACGCAGTTCGATATGATCAAATGATTGATTAATAGAATCTAGTTCTGAGATTTGTGAAATAGTCATTAAATTAATTCCTTATTAGATAATTTATTTCCGCGTTGAATGCACTTTTGAAATTCGTGTGTATCACCCTTTTTTTTATAACAGAGTGCAGAAAAGAAATAGGGCCTTGGATCATCTTCATTCAGTATAATTGCCATCGCATAGGCAGAGAGTGCGCTGTCATAGTCACGACACTGCAACCTACATGCACCAAGTAGCATCCAGTATTCTTGTAAACCCGGGCAGGCAATGGAGAGCAGCTGAAAAAAACTCGTAGCTTCTTCAAATTGGCTTTGTTGGTAGAGTCTTGAAGCTTCTAATGCAAGAGTATCAAGAAGTTCGCCATTGAGATTTAACATTTTCGTCATAGATCCATGTTCATTGAGCGCGGCGTCCAAAAAAGCATGGATCTCTGAAATGGAGGGCATTTTTCGAAGCCTTTCTACTAGCTGTTCTATCGCAGTTGTCATAAGGAGCTATAAAAATTTGGTAAAAGGCTATTTAATAGAAAATCTATGTTAATGTTTAATAAAGAGCGCATGGCGCAGTATCCTAGATTTATTTTGACTTTATGGCAATCAATTATATATACACCAAGAAATCGATAGAGGTATGCAGTGATGAGACTTATAAAGTTGAAAGATAAGATGGAAGCATTTCCTGTTTACGTTAAGATGAGAAGGGATTCTCTTTCTGAAATGCAAGATGAGATCGGTGAAAATAAATCGCCTGAAGAACTACAAATAGCTGCAGAAAAAATAGCTCAAGAAAGACTTTTAGGTACCAATCAAGAGATATTTCTCTTTGAAAGTAGTAGTAATACTATTGTAGGATTTGCAGAAGTCTTGCTTGAAGAAGAGTGTTTCCCGGAAGAAGATTTACCAGAAGTATGTATGAAGATACTTTCATTTTATATCAATCCAAATGATCGGCTGCAAAAATGGGGCACGCAATTTTTTAAGCTCTTGAGAGAATGGGGAAGAGATCAAAAGGCAGCTTTAATTGAAATGGAAGTACCAATCTCTCTGACCTATGCTAATAATTTCCTGGCCGAGCAAGGGCTTGAACTTGCAGCAAGCGGTGACAAGAATTGCTACCGAACCTTTGTCTAGGGCAAGTATTCATGAGTGTTATTGTTTGCTCTTCTCTTTTTCAGAATCATTTGACAGGTAGGGGCCATCCAGAGTGTCCAGAGCGCTACAGTACGATCTATAATGCGCTTTTAAACGCAGGCTTTGTTTCAGATAAGAATTTTCGTAAACCTCGCCTTGCAACCAAAGATGAGCTACTCTTATGTCATACAGAGGAGTATGTAGAACTTGTGGAGCGTGAGGTTTTAGTGCTTCAACAGGAGCTTCGCTTTCTGACAACAGGTGATGTCGTTATCTCACCTGCATCTTATGATACGGCACTTTTTGCTGTAGGTGCTGTTTTGACAGCTGTCGATGCTGTGATGACAGGTGATGCGAGATCTGCATTTTGCCTTGTTCGACCGCCTGGACACCATGCATGTAGGTTTCAAGGGATGGGATTTTGCCTTTTTAATAATGTCGCTATTGGCGCGCGTTATATGCAGAAAAAATATGGTCTCAAACGTGTTTTAATTGTCGATTGGGATGTTCACCATGGCAATGGGACCGAGGATATCGTTCAGAATGACGATTCAATTTTCTATTTTAGTACGCATCAAGCAGGTATCTATCCGGGAACTGGCATGCAATCAACTCCAACTATCTTGAATTGTCCGATTACTGGAGGTGTTGGATCACGTGAGAAGGTGTTGGAAGCGTTTGATCGTCAGTTAAAACCTGCTATGGCTCTTTTTAAGCCAGAATGCATTTTTATCTCCTGTGGTTTTGATGGCCATGCAGATGATCCTTTGGGAGGGTTTGATTTGAGAGATAAGGATTTTTATGATCTTACAGAAATTCTGAAAGAGATAGCTCATCTTTATGCCAACGATCGCATCATTTCGGTTTTAGAAGGAGGATATAATCTTTCTGCGATTGCGCGCTCTTCTGTCCAGCATCTCTTGTCTTTAAATATGAATATAAAATAAATGCTGTGTATGGTTTTATTTTTCTACGAGCTTCTTTATCTAAAATTAATACTTCTATAAGATCTTCCCTTCATTACTACATTTTGGAGATATAGAAGATATGATTAGCAGTTTGTCACCCACTTCTTTGATAATAGATGCTACAGGTCACCTTCCTTACGAGACTTCCGGGAAGCCGATTACTCTCCATGAAGCGAAAAGGCTAGATGAAGAAAAGATTAAGCTCAAACAAACGATCGAAATAAGCCTTAAAACTCTTGAGGAAGCAATGCTGCAGGGACAAGAGCATGCTCACCTAGAAAAGCTATTTCATGATATTCAGTCTATTCGAGAACATGGGAAAAATGAAATTTTTTATCTAACGCAAGTAGAGTTAGGAAGTCAAATCACGTGCACGAGAAATAAAAGAAAATACATTGAAGCTAATCTTCAAGTCTATTTTGAAACTGAATTTGCGGATAAATTTGCAAGAATTACTCGAGAACTCAAAAATATCAAAAAGCTTTCAGAGCAGTCCTTCCCGTCTCAGCTTGCCATCACGCACTCTGATTTTGTTGATTTTATTTTTAACAGCCGCCTTGCCTATATGATTAGCAGTTTCCGCAATAGTACAGAGGCGGGGCCACAAAACCATGGAATTTGGTTAGACAACACAGGCCACCCACACATTAAGATGAATGGCGAGTGGAAGCCATGGCGTGAAATTAAAGAATTTTTAAACTTTGATCCAGTTAAAACAAATTGTTTTTTTACGACAAAGAATCCAAAAGAGCATTGGAATTATATCTCGCCGGCAGGTTTAGTTGTTAAAGAACGCTATGACTATCAAGAACTGTATCCTGTTGAAGAGCTCAGTCAATCAGAGTATGAGCGTGTGCTCAGCCATGCTCAGTCTTTTTATAATGGAAAACCAGATTCCTTAGAGTTAAAAGATGCTGTACTACAAGTAGTGACAACCTATCAGCGCGGTTGGTTAGGGTATTCTGTGCCTCAGTGTGGTGGCCTTACTCGTAATTTGAGCACTTTTACACCTGATCATGTGAGTTTTCATGTGATTACAAAAGAAAAAAAGGTGTATTCCTTTGGCTTTCAGCCTAAGCCTGAAGAAGCACCTAGCGGTGTTTTTGATACTT
>JAQGPK010000097.1 GCA_028293095.1 Chlamydiia bacterium
AATTGCGCCACAAGATGCCTCTTCTGCTATACGTTTAGAAAAATTCATACATGCAAGCAGTCAGACATTTTCTTACGTTTTAAAGACTCCGCGTTCAGAAAAAAGCGTTTCTAAAGAAACAGCTCAATTAAGCCTTTCACGTTGCATATTTGGGGGGACTCCATCTGAAGAGTCAGAGGAAAATCTCCAAGCGTTGAATGTACTAGTATGTTTACCATTTACAGGAGCCAAAAGATGAAACCTAAAAAATTAACAGAGACTAAGACACTTTTTGAAAACTCTCAGCCTATTCTTTCAGTAAAGCTGCAAGAACCTCTTGCGGCATTAATGGAATGGTTTGAGAAAACGCAAAGTAAGGGTTCTGCACAAACAGCTATTCCTTCTGAGCAACAAAAAAAGTTTTTACAAACTCAGGTAGAAAAGTTTTTTTCTGAGTTATATAGCGATCTCCAGCAATCTCAAAAGCTCATCAAACAACAGTTTGAGAGAGAAGATAGTGCTCATCAACACAAACATGAAGATGACTCTTTTACTGTTTGGGAAAAAGCAACAAAGCGCCTTCAGTTACGATTAAAAGAGGATGTGATAGCGCTTATTCAAGAAATTCTTTCAGAGCCAATTCA
Organism: Chlamydiia bacterium; assembly: GCA_028293095.1. Taxonomy (GTDB): domain Bacteria; phylum Chlamydiota; class Chlamydiia; order Chlamydiales; family FEN-1388; genus JAHFTM01. The sequence continues at coordinate 624 of JAQGPK010000097.1, forward strand.
AGATGTACTTTTAATCTCTCCTGCTTTTACGCGACGAGTATTTAAGATGGCTGAAGCCTTCTTTACAGAGAAAAAATACATAGAGGCAGAGCAGCTTTACTTTTTTCTACGAATGCTCAATCCTTCAATGCTGGAGTATTGGCTGGGAGAGGCAATTGCTGAGCAGGCCCAGAAGAAATTTGAAGATGCCATCTCTCGCTATTTAGGTGGACTTTTTTTAGATCCTAAGAATCCGCTGCTTTTCTTCCAAATGGCAGTCTGCTTCTTTGATCTTGCTGAGCTTACTAACGCTCTACAGTCCATAGATTTGTGCATTCGGTATGCAGGAAAAAAGAAAGAGCATGCGCAATTGCTTATTGCTGCACGCCAGGTGAAGCAGGCAATCCAAAACTCAAACTAGCAAGTACCTTCAATAACAAGAGAGGCTATTCAATCGAGAGGCCTCTCTAGTTCTTTTTAGCGCAAAGAAATCCAAAAGACGCAAAGGTGCAAAGGGTAGCCACCCAATGTATAGTGGAGGTTTTTTTAAGTTTTTTTTACCACAGAGAAGAACACAGACTCGACTTTAGGATTTTTTAACGCAAAGAAATACAGAAGGCGCAAAGGCGCAAAGAGTAGCCACTCAATACATAGGGGAGGCCTTTTTGATTCTTTTTTACCACAGAGATCACAGAGGACACAGAGAGAGGAGAGAAGGGCAATATAGTAATAATGTAGGTTATTTTTTTAACGCAAAGAAATACAAAAAGACGCAAAGACTCAAAGAGAAAGAAATAGCTTTACATATGTTTAAAGACAATTTTTGATTTATTTAGACTAAGAAATGTATCAGCTTACCATTCATCTCTAACCAATGACTGGACTACCTTATCCGCTGTTCTTTCTTTGCGTCTTTGCGCCTTAATCGTTTCTTTGCGTTAAAAATAATAAAGATAGAGCCCTCACCATTTTTAACATCTGAGCTTTATTTTTCTGTGGCGCTGTCTATTGCAGATTGTGTCTGCGGCTTCATCCATGGGAAGTAGAGGACATCGCGGATAGAATGGCTATTTGTAAAGAGCATCACTAGCCTGTCCATTCCAATTCCAAGACCGCCTGTTGGTGGCATCCCTTGACAAATGGCTTCGATAAACTCTTCATCAAGCGGATTTGCCTCTTCATCACCTGCTGCTTTTCTTGCAGCTTGTCCTTCGAGGAGTTTTCTTTGCAGTTCAGGATCGTTCAATTCAGAATAGGCGTTGCAGATTTCTTGACCCAGAATAAAGCTTTCAAAACGTTCAATAATGCCGTTTGCTTTTTCTTTTGGATCGCGATGCGGCTTACAAAGGGGAGTCGTCTCAATTGGGTGATCGGTGATATGGTGTGGTTGGATGAGTTTGTCTTCTACAAAGGTTTCAAAAAGGTGGGCAATCAAGAGGCCGCGACTACATTTTTTAAGCTCATCGGGCTTCATCCCTGCATTTTGTAAAATAGCGCATATCTTATCATCGCTTAACGCCTCGACATCGATTTGGGCGTACTCTTTAATACTCTCTTTCATGGTCATACGTTTCCATGGAGCTTTCATGTCGATGAGTGTCGTTTCTTCTTTTTCGGGATGGCTAATAGCAACAACTGTGGAAGAATGGAGTGCGAGCGCGATTTTTTCAAAGAGCGTCTCTGTGAGTCGCATGATATCATTATAGTCCCACATGGCTGCATACGCCTCAAGTAGGGTGAACTCTGGGTTGTGGTTACGGTCAATGCCTTCATTGCGAAACACTTTTCCAATTTCAAAGACGCGGTCCATCCCACCAACGATCAGCTTTTTAAGAGGGATTTCAAGTGAGATGCGCAAATACATCATCTGATCAAGAGCATTCAATTTCGTAATGAATGGTCTTGCTTGTGCTCCACCATATGTCGATTGGAGGACTGGTGTCTCAACTTCTAAGAAGTTGAGCTCTGCAAAGTGATTACGGACGAGCCCTAAAATCTGAGATCTTGTACGGAAAGTCTTTTGGACATCTTCATGCGTAATAAGATCGACCCAGCGCTTACGATATCGTATTTCCTTATCGGTTAAGCCACTATGTTTTTCTGGAAGGGGAAGCAAGCTCTTGCAGAGCAAGGTCATTGTTTTTACGAAGATGGTAAGCTCGCCCTTTTGTGTATGGAAAAGGTACCCTTCAACTCCAATGATATCACCTAAATCGAGCTTTTTCTCGATGAACTTGAGCGGCTCATCGTTAGTAAGGCCAGCCACTTGTGTTGCTTCCCGGTTGAACATCACCTGGATACGTCCACTTTTATCTTGGATTGTTGCAAACGCGTTTTTACCCATTGCTCTAAAGAGCATAAGACGTCCTGCAACTTTTACAAAGGGAGTTTTCGCGCCTTCGGCATCTTCACTCGTTCCAATTTTTGCGGTGTCATAGGTGGTGTGAAGCGCCTGGCTCTCTTCAGTTGGCTGGAAATGGTGAGGATAGGGCTCAATGCCTGATTGTCTGATTTCTTCAAGCTTTCTTGTTCGGTTGATGAACTCTTCTGTTGTTCTGTAATCCATATAGGGTACTCTTCGCTTTTTTTATCTGGATACTCAATTTGAGTATAGGGTTCAAAATCAGGTAATGACGCGTCCAATGAGGTCATACTCAGTGCTGTCTGTAATTTCAACAGTATAGCGCTCTCCGAAAGCCTTGACTAAACGGAAGTCATTGAGAATAATTTCTCCATCAATTTCAGGGCATTGTCCGTAGTAACGGCCGCGGGCAAGTAATTTCGATTCAGGATGAAAGCCTTCGACAATTACCTCAAGCTTCTTGCCGACCATTTTTTTATGCAACTTTTGCACTGCTTTCTTCTGCAATTTGACAAGTCGTTCAAGACGTTTTTGCTTTACTTCTTCTGAGATATGGTCAGGCAGCGTTGCTGAGTGGCTCTCTTTTTCGTTAGAGTATTTGAAAATTCCAATGTTTTCGAGAGGATATTCTTGAATAAATGTTTCAAGCTCTTTGCTCTGCTCTTCCGTCTCTCCAGGGAATCCTACTATGAGAGA
>JAQGPK010000109.1 GCA_028293095.1 Chlamydiia bacterium
CTGAAAAAACTGATCCAGGAAACGAATGCTGATGCCATTTATTGGAATCGACGCTACTCCCCTTTCCATATACAACAAGATAGTGACTGTAAAATAGCGCTTTTAGGAAAGGGCATGGAGGTGAAGGAATATCCCGGTAATTTATTGATAGAGCCTTCAGAGCTTCTGAACAAGCAAGGAAACCCCTTTAAAGTCTTTACCCCCTTTTACAAGACGGCAGTCACATACCTTGATGTTCAAAAGCCACTCCCTACACCGAGCGAGCTACTTTTCTATAACGGACAGCTTGATTCGACTGCACTCAAAGAGCTAAAGCTACTCCCAACCACAGCCTGGGCAGAAAAATTTATAGACTATTGGACTCCAGGCGAGCTGGGAGCACATCAAAAGATGAATCGCTTTTGTAATGAAGCTATACAGAACTATGATAAGGCCCGTGATATTCCAGCGACCCAAGGAACCTCTAGACTCTCTCCTCATTTACACTTTGGCGAAATCTCTCCAAGACAAGTGTATGAAAAAACACGTAGCCAGGAAGCGTATGTTCGCGAGCTTTACTTCCGCGAATTTGCCTACTACCTTCTCTTTCATTTCCCCAAAATGGTGAAAGAGCCGCTAAGACCTGAATTTATGAAATTCCCATGGAACCACAATGAATCTCATCTTCACTCCTGGCAGAAAGGACTTACCGGCTATCCTATCGTTGATGCAGGGATGCGTGAACTGTGGCAGACTGGCTGGATGCATAATCGAGTGCGCATGATCGTAGGATCATTTTTAGTAAAGCATCTCCTATTGCCTTGGCAAGAGGGAGCTCGCTGGTTTCAAGACACATTGCTCGACGCAGATCTTGCAAATAATATATTTGGCTGGCAATGGGTTGCAGGCTGCGGCGCTGATGCTGCGCCCTATTTTCGGATTTTCAATCCTATTCTACAGGGGGAAAAATTTGATCCACAAGGTGAGTATGTCAAAAAATATGTTCCGGAACTTAAACAGTTACCTACAAAATACATTCACAAGCCTTGGAAAATGGATGAGAGTGAGCTTAAGGCGTTAGGAGTTACTCTTGGAGAGACATACCCCTACCCTATCGTAGATCACGCCGACGCGCGCGCGCAAGCACTCGATGCCTTCCAACAAATGCGAGAGTAGATGATTTAGAAAATCACTCGGCCTCTTCTTCTCTAGGTTTCTGGAATTCTTCTAATTTTTTCCTCCGCTGCCTTTAATTTCTTTGCAAAACTATCAATGAGTTGCTTATCAATAATAAACTCGCCTGATTCTTTCACTGTAATCGCAGCTTTCAACTGCTTCTGCAGCTTTTCTATTCCATTATTGAGCTCTGTCTTAGATTCGGCCAGATCATTTTCATCCATTCCTGAATGTTCTAACAGTTGAGAAGATTTAGCAGCTAAAGTCTGTATCCTATTTAAATATTCTCGGTAATCATCTTCGACTGCTAGATTTTTCCTCATTTCTTTTTGCAGAGGAGTCAATCCCTCCTGCTGACTGTCTTGAGTTGACAGTAAAGAACGTGGCTTCACCATCTTCTCTTTTGTTCCATTTTCTACTTTTATTTCTTCCATCAAGGCATTTTCAAAAGTATCTGTAGAAAAGCCATATTGTTCTGCTTTTGCTAAAATTTCAAGCTGTTCCTCAAGCGTGTCTTTAAAAGTAGCTAAAGGTATTTTTTCTATTGATTTTGGTAACTTTTGAAGTAACTGTTGTACTACCAGCTGCTTAGGCTCCCTCTCTAAAGATGGATACTTTTTCTTAAAATTCTGAAGAACTTTATCCAGTTCCTTCGGAAAGTTTTCTCTTTCCAAATCTAAAATTTTCGGAAAGTTTTCTTTTTCCAAATCTAAAATTTTTTGCAATTTCTCTATATACGCTTTCTGCAGACTACCACTGGTATTACCTAAACGACGTGTAAGCAATTCCCCACAGTGCGCCAACAACCCTGTGAAAGCTTGATACTCTTCTTTTTGGTTTAATTCTATTTCTTTAGTAATAGCTATGCATGTAGCTTCTGCTTTCATAAGCTCAACTTTTACTGCTTTAAGCTTCTCTTTCCAGAGATTTGTGTTCTGTACCTTATTTACAGTACCTAAACTGGCCCATACCTCTCGAAGATTTTGCACGTATTCCTGCTTTTCTTGGCCTATTTCTTGAAACTGTTCAATGATTTTCTTAACTGATTCTTCTACTTGCTTATAATGCTTCTGAAGCTCGCTTACATCTCTGTTGTCTTCGCTTTTTACTGAAGGGGCTGAATGAGAGGGAAAATTTTTAGTTAATTTCTTTGTTGCATCCCCTTGATCAGTAGGAATAGGAGTACTCTCAAATAGAGAACGTGCGCTTGCAAATCCTATCGCCTCCTCTTCATATCTCGTTATAGGCTCTGCAGAAGATTGAGGAAGCTTTTCTGTCCCTGATTGAGCGGGTAATGAAATAGGCTGCTGTCCAACAATGTGTTGATTTTCTTCAAAATGATCAAGTTTTGAAGAATGGGGTGCTACTACATTGTTACGCCCGTCCACTGATGAAGTGGGTGGTGTTACCGTAGTTTGCTGATCCTTTTTTGCAGATTCAGTAAGTTCCTTCAGAGGGTTTTCTACTTTTTGCTGCTGAGGTGAAGGAGGACTGAGAGGCTTTTGAACTTTTAAAATATTACTACTAATTAAAGTAACCGCTTTGGTTATTTGATGAGCTTCGATAAAATTTTTTTGCTGTTTCGTTATGTCATCAACAGTAGTAAAGATTTTATACCATTTTTTTTGAAATTTTCTGTATGCAACTTTTTCCACAAATTCATTATACTTGTTTTTCAATGATTCTGTGCTTTCTTTTTCTTTTAATGATACAGTTTGAGGAATCATACTTTCAATTTTTACTTTTAACATCCCTATATTTTTATTTAAGTTATAATCCTTTTTATTCCACAAAACTCGTAACCTTCCAAAAAATCCGCTATATTCTTCTTGCTTAGGAGAAAACTTCAGGCCTTCGGGCTCCCCATTTTTGTTATATTTAACCGCTTTCAATAATATTTTCTCTTTTGAAGTAGGGTCCCAATTTTTAAGAAATTCAGCCGCTGGATCAGAAGGAGGAATATTTGAAGTACTCATATAAAAACCTAAATTATTTAATTCAAATTCATTTCTGGAATAATTATATTTTTAATTACAATTATTCAATTTTTCATCTAAATTTCATTATAATTTATTTTTTAATAATAAAGTAAAAATATTTTAAGTTGTTCGCTTAAAAAACTTGATTGAATTCCATAACTCGCTGATTATAAATAACTTGATTAAAATTGAGATTCCACTACCATTCGGGAGAGAGTAGACACTGCCCTTTGGACAACAGGTCGAATAGGGAACAAACCCACTAAAAAACCAAAAAGGCTATTTTATGGGGGTGATTTTAGCCATAACTTGGCGATTTTATAGGGTGATTTTAGCCATTTTGGCTAATTTCTCTACTTTTCACTGGTTAAAAACTCTTCAATTTCCTGAAAATAAGCCAAAATCTTCTGATGATTTTGGTTCTGTTAGATCAGAATATCGACGAGCTGATGGTTTGGGTTCTGCGTGATGGCATATTGCTTTTCCCACTGACTGCTAAAGAGCACAACAGGACGCTCACTCCGATCTTGCACAACCAAACAGGTCGATGTCTTCTTATACGTTTTAAAATCGCCAAGCAGCCAAGCACTACAACTGTACGGCAATGAGGTCAGGGTCGTCTCAACGCCATATTCATCCTTGAGTCTATACTGCATCACCTCATACTGGAGCTGTCCGACAGCACCAAAGATCGCCTCACCTACATACTCATACGGACGAAAGAGCTGGATAGCACCTTCATTCGTAAGTTGTAAAATGCCCTTATCAAAGGATTTTCTTTTACCTACATCTGTCGGGTTGACCCGTGCAAAAATTTCGGGTTGAAACTGAGGAAGCGGTTTAAAATTAAACCCCCCGGTCATGGAAATCGTATCGCCAATTGCAAAGACTCCAGGATTAATCACGCCAATAATATCTCCAGGATAGGCAAAGTCAAGCGTCGTGCGCTCCCCTGCAACCATACCATGGGGACGCGAAAGCCGAATCTCACGACCAAGCCTGTGATGCTTCACAACAAGGTCTCTTTCAAATCTACCAGAACAGACGCGCAAAAAAGCCATGCTATCGCGATGCCTACGATCCATATTCGCCTGAAGCTTGAAAACGTACGCACTAAAAGGGGTTTCCACCGGATTAATTTCGATCTCTTTACCATCACTTGCTACGGCTTCACGTATATGAGGAGAGGGAGCTAAATGAATAAAGGCGTCAAAGAAAGGCTCAATACCAAAATTTGTTAAAGCAGATGCAAAAAAGACAGGTGTTACTTTGCCGGCTAAAAATTCTTCTCTATCAAATGCATTGCCGGCCATATCTAAGAGCTCAATCTCTTGTACTAATGCCTGATAGTTTGCTTCACCAAGCTTATTCTTAATATCGGAATTATCGAGAGAAACGTGCGCAATTTCTGCTTTTTGAGCGCCGCCATGTGAGACTTTAGTAAAAATTAAACTCTCTTTTTTAATTCGATCGTACACGCCTAAAAACTCTCTTCCTGTACCTATCGGCCAGTTCATTGCAAAAGAGTTGATCTGCAATACGCTTTCCACCTCGTTCATCAAATCGAGAGGATCGCGTCCAGGCATATCCATTTTATTAATAAATGTGAGTACTGGGATTTTTCTCAAACGGCAGACTTCAAATAGCTTTCTCGTCTGCTTCTCAACACCTTTACCTGCGTCAATAACCATGATCGCACAATCGGCCGCCGTAAGCGTTCGATAAGTATCTTCTGAAAAGTCTTCGTGACCAGGGGTATCCAAAACGTTAATCAGCACATCTTTATACGCAAACTGCATGGCAGAGGCTGTGATCGAAATTCCCCTCTCCTGTTCCATTGCCATCCAGTCGGATGCTGCAGCCTTACGGCCTTTACGTCCTCTGACCATACCAGCTGCGTGAATCATACCAGAGTAGAGAAGTAGTTTTTCGGTAAGCGTTGTTTTTCCAGCGTCAGGGTGGCTAATAATGGCAAATGTTCGTCTTTTCGTGCAGGCATCTAAAATTTGATCTGAATTATCCATAACGCCAAAATACTAAGTGATAAGAATGTTATAGAGAAATTGTAAGGCATTACTATTAAAGATTCTATTTATTTCTATTAATAGACCCCTAAGAAAAGATTTCTGCAAAGAAATTTTTCATAGCCTGCCAGGACCTTTGGTTTGCTTTTGCACTAAAAACAAGTCCCAAATCCTTATCATTCGCCCCTGGAACAGTAAAAGCATGCGATGTTTGTCCATAAATATGCATCTGCCAGTCCACTTTGGCATCTGTGAGCTCCTTTTGCATCTTCTCCACATCTTGAGGATAGATCATAGGATCGTCATACCCTGTTAAAATTAAAATCGAACCTCGAATACCTTGAGCTATCGGCAGAGTAACCGCTTGCTCATCCCCCATTCGGCTTCCTAAAAGTGCATGAAAGCTCACAACTCCTTTCAAGTTGACTCCACTTCGAAATAGCTCAATCATGGCAAGCCCTCCGAAGCAAAATCCGATGCCCCCCACCATTTTGGAATCGACAAGAGGATGCTGGCACACCTTTTCATAGGCTGCCTTCATACGTTTTTGTAAAAGGGCGCGGTCCTTAAATAGGGGTATCATTAACTCAACCGCCTCTTCACTTCTTGTAACCTCTTGCCCTTCACCATAGAGGTCTACCACAAAAGCTCTGTATCCTAAGGCCGCAAGATCGTGTCCTTTACTGCGAGCAAAATTATCCTGTCCCATCCAGGCATGGGCGACGATGATTGCAGGACGTTTACCCTGCAGCTTCTCATCATACACCATGTGGCCTTGCATTCGTATATTGCCTTCACGATAAAAAATTGTCTCTGTGTGCATAAAAACTCTTTGTTATCACTGTTTTATTGCAATCCCACAATAGCCTGTTGAGAGGCTTTTAACAAAATGAAAGCGAAAATCTTCAGGTACAGTGCGCGTGAATACCATTTTCCAAAAAGACCATTTTTTTGCATAGGGCGCAAGTCCTATTACTGTATCAACATGCAGCTGTTTACTCTGACACATATTTTTAAGCTCTTCTGGCGTAATGAAAAGATCATACACATGCATGTGCTCCGGCGCATTTTTCACAAACCAGTCAACACCTTTGATAACAAGTAGATAACTTAGAAAAGTTCTATTAAAAGTATGAAAAAAGAAGATGCCATCTTTACGAAGTACACGGCTGACTTCTTGAATCAACAGCTCAGGTTTTTCAACATGTTCAAGAATATCGGTCGCACACACTACATCAAAGCTTGCATCCTCAAAGGGAAGAGCATAGGCATCCGCCCGCTTATAGATAACTTGCTTTGAAGTATCATGACGGCGCGCAACCTCTAAACTATCTCCTGAGATATCAATTCCAGTGACTGCATACCCCTCAACAGCGAGCCTGTTCGTAAGAAAACCAGCTCCACAGCCAACATCCAAAACGTGGGCCCTTTTACCAATCCGTCTTTCAATTTCGTGAGAAATCCACTCACCTCTCACCTTATTTTCAGCTCGTAAGAGAGCAATGGGATGATCATAGGCTGTATACCATCTCTCTCCTAATGTCTCATAAAATTCATTATTAATTACATCTTGAGAACTGGACGATCTTTCCATATAAAATTCCAAAAAATGATTTGGTAAAAGAAAAAAAGAGCAATAAGCACAACCTGTATCAAGAGAAAATCCTTTAAAAATAGAGGGCTATCTAACCAGTAAGAGACCCATGCAGGAACATCTGCTCCTTGCACAACAGGCCAAATGAATCCTGCTACAATCAATGTAATTGGATGAAGAATAAAGAGGCAGGCATGCAACCAGTTTTCAGCACCGGGGCAGTGGTGTTTATGGACAAACTCATCCTTTGTGACCATAAGACACGAGATGATCGCAAGACCTATGTAGACTTTCATATTGAACTCTGTAAAAGGTAGCCAGAGCGCTGCCATTAAGCAAAGGAGTAAACTCAAGGTATCTATTGGATGGCCGATTCTTTCCCATTTAGGCAGCCCTCGTTGATAATGAAAGTAGCCCTCATCAAAACTAATGGCAATGGCTTGTAAAAAAAATGGAATGCACGCATATATCCACATTATTCTCTCTCCTTGTCTACTGTTTTTTCTAAAAGAGCACCTGCAATCGTAAGCCCGGGACCAAAAGCTAAGCTGATGATCTTTGTATTCTTCGCCACCTTTTCATCTTGGCAAATAGCCTCCCAAATATGTGGAAGCGTTGCGGACGACATGTTACCATACTGCTCTAAAATGCTCCGGCTATGCCGCAGCTGCTCTGGCTTAATCCCGAATATTTTTTGAATATACTCTAAAATTTTAGGTCCACCTGGATGAATCGCAAAGATCCCCTGCTCGATCAGCTCTGCCTCTGTAATCCTCGCCTGCTGGCATAAAATGCCTACAAATTTTTTTACATTTTTAGCGATGAGGGCGGGAATCTCTTTCGAGAGCAGGAGCTGAAATCCCCAATCTGTTAACAGCCAACTCATCGCATCGAGACACTCCGGCAAGATTTGCTCATAAACCGCTAAGATACGAAGCGAAGGCCTGATACTTTGTTGCACCACTGAATATTTAATAAAGCCATCGGCAAAAAGACTTTGAGCCACCAGCTGATCGGAGGTATGCTGTAATGGATTAAAATGGAGTGTACATAGCTCTGTATGGACAATATCTGATCGATTATCCTTTTCATCTTTTCGTTGTGAAAGATAGGCAGAGGCCATACGAAGAGCAGGAATGGCAGCATAACAGCCCATATGATAGGCATGCGTCACCATCACTTCTTCACCCCAATTTTTTGTGGATACAACTCGTTGAGCACCACTTGGTGAGGCGTACCCTGTACAGCTAACATGAATCAAGTTTGAGGGCGGTACAACTTCTTTTTCATAGAGCTCATCAAAAATTTTATCCGCAATCTCTGCATGCAACTTTTGGCGTGCCTGTAGCCCAATTCCTTGCACAGATTCCGCCAAGCGATAGACCTGCATATCTTGCCAATTTTCATGCAAAAAATCAGGGGTGTGATGCCCTCTCTTTTGAATGACTCCTGGTTTACATCCGACATGAAAAAGTCTTTCTCGTAATTTTTCACAAAAAACATTTTTGTCAGCTGTACTCAACGAATCCCCTTGTAGATAGGATTCCGCTTGCGTATGCGCCTTAATAATCCACTCTAAGGTATCTTTTTGTGAAGATTCATACTGCGGACGGACATGCTGGAAATCTGAAATCACACACTCAAAAGCTCTCATACCATTCATTTTGTAAGATCAAGAACTCTTAGTCTACTCTCTCTCCTATTTCTAGTATTGGAATTAAAATTTAACGATGGTACCCTATTATTTTATCAAAGGATCCTTCTATCTATGTCAAAGCAACCAAAAATATTAGCATTTGCAGGAAGCCTGCGCAAAGACTCCGTCAATAAAAAGCTTGTGAAAATTGCAGTACAAGGTGCCCAAGAGGCAGGAGCACAGGTGACCTACATCGATCTAAACGACTATCCAATGCCACTTTATGATCAAGAAATTGAAGATAGTCAAGGACTGCCAGAAAATGCACTCAAG
>JAQGPK010000132.1 GCA_028293095.1 Chlamydiia bacterium
ATACAAAGAAAGAAATACGAAAAAAGGAAAGAGGAAGAAAAGCGATGGGCTCGGGATTTTTAAAGAAAAAGAAACAAGCGAAAATGATGCAGGCGCAATTTAGCCAAATGCAAGAACAGCTTGAACAGCAGCTTGAGCAGCTTGAAGTTATCGGATCTGCAGGCGCTGGCCTTGTCGAAGTAACACTCAATGGTTCCAATGAGATGAAGCGCATCCGCATCAAACCTGAATGTGTCGATAAAGAAGATATTGAAGGGTTAGAGGCGCTCATTAAAGCGGCCTACACAGATGCTTGTAATAAGATCAAAGCAGAGTCAGAGCCTTCATCAATGATGGGTGGCATGCCAGATCTCGCCTCAATGCTTAAATTCTAAAAACAAAATGTGCAGGGTATCAAGAGCTCTCTAGAGCTCAAAGCATAGTCCCCTGCCCTGCATATCATATGACTTATATTCTTTACTTTCTTAATCTCTTCAAACAGACGATCGTTGCATCGTCTTCTCCTCGTTCCTGTCTTACTAATTAAACTAAATGCTTCTCTTTCTGTTAAAAATAGAGAACTGCTATGATTATTATCCTCTCTAGAAAAGTGTTAAATAATCTAAAAGAGGTACCTTATGTCAATTACTAATAGCTACTCATTCGTCAACTCAAATCCCGCTCCTTCTGCAGGATCCGCACTGAGCGATGCCTCCCTCGCAAATATGTCACTTCGAGAAACTATTCAATATGCAAAAAAACGAGGCTTTATAAAAATAGTCCCGCCCTCCTTACAAACAATGCCTCAAATCCTACAGATTGAGATTTTGAAATATTTACTTATAACAAGCAATGAAGCAAACGAGAATAGACATGACAATTACCTGACTACTTTCAATAATAGAAGCATTTTTAAGAGCTGTAAAGAGTTACGGAAATTAGAGGTTCACCTCTTAAAAGGCAATGGAGATGCGGTCAGCGATATCCTTTATAAAGCGCACTATGACCTTTCAAGACTTCCTGCAAAATTACAAAACGAGCTCAAAAGTATTGGAAATACAATTCAGCATTTGAACTTAAGTCATCGCCCTGGTAGTACGCAGCTTGTATGGACAGTTTCCATGATGAATAAAATCGTTGAATTTTTCTCAATGCTAGAAAAACTTAATCTAAATGATAATGACGATCGATTTGAGGAAGGATTTTTCACAGCCCTCCTTCCATTAAAAGGCCATTTAAGAATACTCACTATTAATAATGTTTGGCTAGGAGAGAATAAGAGTAGTTACAAAAACTTTATAGAACTGATGGCGCAATGCACCTATCTTAAAAGCCTAGAAATGGACCGATGCATCCTTACAGCTACTGAACTACAGCATATTCAAAAGCTCACTCGACTTGAAACACTCACTCTAGGTGGTTTTCAAGAGTTGACAGGACTAACTCTAAAAAATGAATTTGCAGCTACAACCCTAGCTCTAAAAAATCTTAAAGCATTTGCTACAGCTTCTCTTGGCATTATGAGTATTGAGATGGCGCAGTATATCCCTAATTGGAAACAGCTCGAATCTCTTAAAATTCATCTAGGGGAAGCAAATGATACTACCGATGTTAGTTTTTTGCGTAAGTGCAAAAATTTGCATACTCTCAAACTTAGCCTTCCTTTCCTACTCACTGCAGCGCAGTTACAACAATTAAAAGGCGATGGAAAGAGCTTTTCCGAGTTAAAAGAGCTTTGTTTACATGCATCTGATAGTAATTTAGAGCTTGCTCATCTTTTGGAATCGATGCCTAACTTAAAAAACCTTACTCTACTAAGCATAGATGCACACACAGGAAACGCTCTGATAGCTTTAAAACACTTGGACACTCTCACAGTTGCGGGCTCAAAAAATCAGGCTAACTGGAGCTGGATTCAGAAACTAGAAAGCCTAGGAACCCTTTTCTTAGATGATCTTTGGGGAGAGTCCCAGGAAGTACTCGAAACTCTTCCTCGACTTGAAGGTATAAAATCTTGCAGAATCTACGACAATAGTGCGCCTCTCACTGTAGAACAGTTAAACATTTTAGCCATAAAAATGCCTTATTTAGAGTCACTTACACTTTCTTGTGATACGATCAGAGATGAAGAATTGAACGCATTAACTCAATTAAAAAAGCTCCGATACCTAGAGTTAAGCAGCCTATCGATCTCACTCACAGAGCAAGCGGTCACTTTTTTGAAAGAACTACCCTATCTAAAAACTCTCTTTATTTTTCAAGAGCCTGATCAACAAGCTGAGAAAGAAGATAAAATAAGACAGCCAATATTTACAGAAGCTGCCAGACGTTATCTGAAAGAAAACATACCCCAACTCGTTCTTCTCACAAAGTGAATCAGTCTCTAAATACCCCTTATCGAGAAACACCTAGATGGCAAAAGCATCAGAATTAAGAAATCTAGAAATTTGTTATTTAGTAGACTTAAGATTAAGTAGCACGGGGATTATCGAGAGACAATTACTCACTCTTTGCTTTCTCAATTTCCTCAAAGGGGACTAGGGAGGCATCTTCATGGATGCCTTCACATCGCTCCGCTGTCTCATCCCACGCCTCTTTTGAAGAGAGGTTTTCTGTCCACCATGGAAAAGTTCTGCACTGCTGAGGCCTCACCGGATAGATCGAACACTTCTTCTCTTTTAAAAAAATGCAGTCATACGTTTTAGAATATTCAAGTAGAGACCAGCGTCCGTGGACCTTGCGTAGATATTTTTTAGCGAACTCTTCAAGGGAAATTTTCAAGTATTCAGCAATAGTTTGGATTTCCTCTTCAGTTACCCACGCATAGCCAGGGCTTCCTCCACAGCATTTTCCGCATTGGGTACAAGAAAATTTTAAACCATCTTTATACCAAATTTCTAAAGGATTTTTTTCTGTTTCCATACCTTCTCATTATAAAACAAAATAAAGTATACCTTATTAGATTTTTTTAAGCTTTATTTTTCTTATTTTCAAATTATTTGATTGACACTAGTTTCTTGTTTTTGCTATATTAGCTTCTTTAATTTTACTATTTTAGTAGCGATTTATGCAAAAACAACGCGAACACTGGGGCTCAAAAATTGGCTTTATCATGGCTGCTGCAGGATCTGCAATTGGTCTTGGCACGCTTTGGAAAGTCCCTTATATTACTGGAGAAAATGGCGGAGGCGCATTTGTCCTGGCCTATATCCTCTGCACACTCTTCATTGGCATCCCGCTCTTTATTGCAGAACTCTTGATTGGGCGTTTAGCGCAAAAAGGCGCTGTCGCTACCTTTTCCACACTTACGCATCCTGCAAGTCCCTGGAAAGCAGCTGGCTGGTTTGGAGTAATCGCATCCTTTCTGATTATGAGCTACTATAGTGTCATTGCAGGATGGGGATTAAATTATGTACTGATGTCACTCAACCAATTCTATCGAGACTGCACTCCCGAAGAAATCGAAAATGCCTTTACAGTACTTTCTCAATCAGGTGATATTACACTCTTTTGGCATTTTGCTTTCACAGCGCTCACTGTTGGCATAGTCTACCCCGGTATCCGTAATGGTATTGAATACTGGAGTAAGCGCATTACTGCGCTTCTTTTAGTCCTTGTTGTTGGCCTCTGCATTCACAACCTCTCCCTTCCAGGCTTCTCTCAAACGGTAGACTTCATCTTCTCTCCAGACATGAGTAAACTCAAGCCTTCTTCCATATTAGAAGCTCTTGGCCTTTCACTCTTCACCTTAAGCCTCGGTCAAGGCATCATGATTACATACGGAAGCTACATGCGACGAACAGATGATCTTCCGAAAACAGCCTTTATTGTTTCCTCTATGGTGATCCTTGCAGCGCTTCTTTGTGCCTTTGCGATCTTCCCGATCATCTTCACCTTCGACCGGCCGCCACAAGGTGGCTATGGCCTTGTGTTTAAGACAGTGCCGATTCTTTTTGCAAAACTTCCTGGAGCACTTTTAATTTCAACTGCCTTCTTTTCGCTCTTTGTATTTACAGCACTCACCTCGTCAATTGCGCTCGTTGAGGTTGTTGTTGCAACACTCATGGATCTCCATGACTGGCCACGTAAGAAAGCGGCTCTCATTGTTGGAAGTGCAACATTTATCTTTGGCATTCCAAGTGCCCTTTCAGGCACTAACTTGCTTTTTGCTAACTGGCCAGAGCTCTATGGTAAAACATTTTTCCAGACTGTGGATGACTTTACAACGATATGGCTCTTACCACTCTGTGGACTTTTTACAGCAATTTTCACTGGATGGCGCCTCAATAAACTTGTCGTTCAAGAAGAGTTTGCACAGCAGACCACCATGCTCTGGTTTTTCCGTCCGTGGAAGTTTTTCATTCGATGGATTGTACCGACAGCGATTATCTTGATTTTGCTGCAACACACAGGTTGCATCAACATTGACGGCATGTTTCAAAAGGCAGAATAGCTATTCATCATCCTCATCAAGGAGTAATTGCTGAGAACATGATTTTTCTATCACCTCATTACAAGCCGCAACAAACGTTTTAAGCCACTTCTCTCTCTCACTCTCTTTGCTAAGAGACGGCGCAATCGTCACTTGTAACTCCGAAACTGCATATTCTCCATTTTCTTCAAAAACTAACTTCCCTACATATTGGCATTTACCATCCGTAGCTTTTACTGTCGTTATCTGCCAGTGAATCAATTCATTATTTTTGAGGTATGAAATAAAGAATGTACCCGTCTCTTTTGATTGCCAAAGTAAGGCTTCTTTTTTGAATACCTCTATATGGATCTTTGCTTTTAAAAAAGCATCTTTTTCGTTTTGAAAAGAATGGCATGCCAGGCTTGTAACATTTTCTAAAAAAGAGTCGGTATTCTTTACCGGCAAAAGGGCAAGCGTACTCCTAAGTAACTCTCGACTTTTCATTAAATCCTTAATAAGAAAATCAAACCGCAAAGTAGTATAGAATTTCTTACAATGAGAAAAAACTCTCAAAAATATATTTTGAGATAGTTTTTGTGCACTTTCCAATTTTTGCGCTCTTTTTCTTTTAAAAGCTGCATAACCGACAAATGAGTATCCACTTTAGCTAGTTGCTCTTCTTGAAAAGCGACGTCACTTCCTATATGAGTAATCGTCGAGTCTTTTAACAAAGCGACTTTTCTTAAATGAGCATCTGCATGTACTTTCTGCAAATCTTTCCTGACAGCTTCAATCAGATCAACTTTTGGGCTATCTGCTGAAAGAGGCTTCCATTTTCCCTCTACCAGCTGAAGATCATGTTTTTTTATAAAATCATTGCTAGTTGAAGCATTAAGTGGATCAAATTGATCTGTCATGAAACTCCCTCAGCTTACTTTCTCCAGCTATTAAACACACTTACATATGCTTTAAAAGTATACCCGCCGATCGGCCCTTTTTTAAAACAGTCTACCTCTCCTGCTTTTATAGGTTAAAAATATTTCTAGCAATCGTATTTGCATGTTATGTAGTAAGTGGCTGTCAGTAATTGTAGCTAGTTCAAAAATCGCTTGAGCACAAGTAGCAAGACTGCTATAGTTTTTGATCTACTGCTTGGGTGGTGAAATGGTAGACACTAGGGACTTAAAATCCCTTGGGAGCAATCCCGTGTCGGTTCGAGTCCGACCCCGAGCATATCTGTAATTCAATTTGCATTATGACCGAGCCTGAAAGAATTGCTGGCTTCCAGCAAAAAGCTCTCAAGTAATGTACCTTCCTTCTCATCCTCGAGTTGTTTTAAACTCTCAAAATGGCCTCTACTCTACCTCTCAAGGATGTCTTACTTAGTGTGCAAGCTGACGAGAAGGTGCATTTTTTCTTGTGACCATTAAATTGTATCCGAGAGCATGTATTAACTTTAAAAAGGTTCCTATTTCAGTTTGCCCTTTCCCTTCCATTATTTTATAAAGAGTCCCACGGCTAAGTTCTGCTTTCTCAGCAAGATTTGAAATATTGCCATATACTCGCATAATATCTTTAAGAGATAGATATTTTTCTATACAAAGAGTTCTTTGTATGAATTATTTTTCAGATGCTTGTTAAAACCCGTACCTTTCAATAATTTGGTCCAATGCATATAAAAATAAAGTTGAGAAAAGAAAGGCAGCCGCAGCTATAAATTTACACCTATTTGGCTGTTGCCATAGGGGATAATTTTTAGACTCTTTAGATAAAATAACCAGATTCTTATTCTCGGGATGCATGTCTATACCATTACCAGCCCAGGCCACCACTAGATCGGGATTGGCCCAGCCAAGGAGAACGATAAACCCAAAGCAGTCAAGACAAGATGCTGTAAGGGAATAGCTCCATCTAACTGCGTATTGTAAAAAATAAGAAAAAATAAGTACTAAAAACGTAACAACAATAAAAACAATACTTCTTTGAAAATTGTACGACATAACAGTCCACATTAGATAATGTATAATAATTTATTTATGTTAGCAACAAGCAATGATGTGCCCTGTATTACTGAATATTCGAGCCCGAGTACGCGGTTTTTTTATTCGAATTTGTACTTCACACCCAAGAATGAATAAGTAATGTAAAAGTGTATCAGTGCTAAATGCAGATAACTGTCCTGAGACTAGCATGGAGACTTTTGGCTGAGTAATCCCCAACTTCACTGCAACTTCTTTCTGAGTTTTATTACTAGCCTTAATCAAGCTTCCAACTTCATGAAGTAGCTTTGCTCTTGCAAGCAGCTCTTCTGGTTGATCCAATCCAAGGTCGGCAAAAATATTATCTTTTGTAACTTCGTATTCTTCTTTAGTTTGTTTACTCATTCGATTTACCTCCCTTATTCTTCCAATTTTTGTATATCTCTTCAGCTAACTTAAGGCGACTACAAATAAGCTCCATATCCTGCTTCGGGGTTTCTATTCCACGCTTGCTTTTCTTCTGAAACGCGTGAAGCACCACAATGGCCTCCGAAAATCTTACTGTATATACTGCCCTGAAAGTATCCCCTTTATAATCTTGGATAAGCTCAATTACACTTACTCCTTTAAATCCTGTAAGTGCTTTTGCAATATCAAGATGCTCACCTATCTGTGCCTGATAAAGTCCATACCCAAAGTCTGTAATAACGTGGGTAAGATAAATCCAGCGAAAAATACATCTACAAAGGTGCTTTTTTACAAATAGCGTATTACAATTTGTATTACGATTTCATTAAAAGCGCGTTGTGCAACATAGGTGGCTACTCCATTCACAACAGCATTACCCATCGTCGACGCTGTAGCTACTGAAAGAGCAACGCTCAGTGGAAGGCTTATGCAGCACTGTTTTAGAATTACTAAAGCTTCATAATTAGATGCATAACTAGGAGTAGTAGCTTCTAAAGCACCGTCAACTACAGCTGCTATTGTAGCAACTTTTGCAGTGCCCCAGACTGTAACGCTTCTTCCAAAAAACTCAAGTGCCTTTGCTGTCCCAAGGGCTGCCGGAATAGCACAAATTGCACTAGTAAACGGCCTTCCTATTAATTCTAAGCCACCACCACCCATAGCACTTACAAAAGGTAAATCAATCATAACAAACTCCTAGTAAAAATAATAAGTAATGTACACTAAAAATAAATTCATAAA
>JAQGPK010000140.1 GCA_028293095.1 Chlamydiia bacterium
AATAAGCTCATCTTCAGTCTTACAAAAATGCAAATCTTTAAACTCATTTGCAGAAACATCTGTTAAAAGCGGCTCTTGATTGATTTTATTTTCAATGCTATTACGTCGAATAATTGCTTTTCGCATGTTCTCAAATATAGCTTCAAAAGCTGGAAATTTACTCTCCTCAAAATCTTTGGCTATTTTCTCTAAGACTTCATCATCTGGTTCTAACCATTTTTCAACTTCATTCTGCAAAAAATAAATTTTCATAGGATCTAAAGCGTCAATAAAATTATCCAAAGCTCTTTTCGCAATCTGCGGCGTTACCTTTTTATGACTTGCATGCGCTTTCATGATCTCTTGCATCTTCATCGTTACATCATGTTGGTCAATTTCGGCAGGTTTTGCTTCAATATTGGTAGTGACTATAACAAATCCAATTAGTACAATTGCTCTCAGAAAAAGGGGGAATTTGGCCATTTTATTAACTCCATTTTTTCGCTATGGTACTTTTTTCTCGAAAAAAAAGCTTGATATAAATTCTTTTTACTATATAATAAATGGTTAAACTTTGCAGGAGTTTCACTCAACCTACACGATAAATGGGGGGAAACTCTGAAAAAACAACTATAAAAAACATAAAAATAAAGGGGAAACCAAAATGATCGAACAAAAAAACCAAGATGCTTCAAAAGAAGAACATCTAGTTTCAGTACTTGGCAATAAGAAAATTGTTTCAATTACAGAAGCTGCTAAAATTAACAACGTTACTCGTCAAGCTATTTATGTTGCAATTAAACTGAAAAAGTTAAAAGCAACAAAAGATACAAGCCGCTGGATGATCAATTTGGATGATCTCATGGACTATCGCAAACAAAAGTACTCCAGAACAAAATCTACATTTGATGGAGAACTCTTATTTGATAACCGTAAAGGCTTCTATTCTATTAACCAGGTGGCCAAAATGTTAAATGTTCCTGCTCAAAAGCTCTACTATGCAACACGTGCTGGATATTTGAAAGCTTCGCGTAAGGGTGCTGCATGGGTTATCCATAATGAAGATGTTAAAGCTTACCAAGAAAGCTATATTTCTAAGAAAGCTAGCAAAAAGCAAGAACATATTCAAGTTGGTTAGTCAATAAACAAAAACTAAATAACTAGTTTTTGTACGTGTGAGCAAACGAAGTATCCTCTTTATGTGGTATCTTTCTTTGTTTGCTCACAACTATTTTCCTCTTTCATCTTTATCATCTCTAATCTGGACTAGTAGTCCACTTGTAAACTACTTGGGAACAAGATAAAATTTCGTTTTATACTCTCATTGTTTTTAAGAGTGATTCTTTTTAACGTAAAGAAAGCTATAAAATCTGCAAAGAAATACAGAAGATGAAAAGAGAACTAAGAAAATTTATGATGGACCCCAAAATTTGGACCACTCAATTTACTCCTTTTTGATAGGAGGTTACCTGTCTTGGTGAACTAAAGTATTCCCTCTCTGTGATCTCTGTGTTCTCTGTGGTAAAAAATAAGAAACAATACCGTAGCTATCGTGCTCTTTGCATTTTGCACTTTGCGTTAAAAATAAAAGACAACTCAATATAGTAGGGGCCCTTTTAATTTTTTTACCACAGAGATCACAGAGAGGGCTTTTTGTACTTCTTCTCTATATAGGGAGTAAATTTTTTCTCGAGTTTGGTCCTAAAGATGGGGTTCTCTATACTTTTGCTTAAAGTTACCTTTCTGCGCAAAGAAACAACCGTTTCAAGATGCGTGGTTTGGGGAAACATGTCGTAGGCGATACCTTGATCTACGAGGTACACTTCTTGAAGGAGTGCGAGGTCTCGAGCAAGCGTTGCTGGCATACAAGAAACATAGACAATCTGCTGAGGCCGAAACTCGAGTACGAGTGCCACCATCTCTTTCGACATCCCTTCACGCGGAGGATTCACAATCCAAGATTGATATTTCTTAGTCTTCAGATGGGGTCCTAAAACTTTTTCCACCGGCTCATCCATAAACCGCACACTCTCAATCCCATTTACAAGAGCGCTCATCTTTGCTAAACGAATTGATTCTTTGTTCGACTCAATACCAAGAACTGGGCGCCCCTCTTTTGCAAGCAGTAGGGTTAAAATTCCAACACCACAATAAAGGTCAAGTATAGAGGAGGCCTCTTGTACAAGCTCCATAACTTTTTTATATAACTCTAAACTTTGTTCTGGATAATTTTGCAAAAAGACACGGGGAGAAATATAGACCTTTAAACCAAGTGCATCGACAAGAAACTCACTTTTATCGATCCCCATCTTCACTTTAGGGCTCTCCATCCAAATATCAATATCTTGAGGCGCTTCATGCAGCGCGCTTTTTGCATTTTTAGGTAAGTTAGGAGTAAAGAAAAAGCGTAATAGATAACGGCCATTCATTTTTAAAATGGTGAGACTCCCTTCCATTCGCACACTTCCTTGAAGAGTCGAAAGGAAATTTCTTGCCGTCACGATAATTGTATCATCAAGCGATGCGAAAATCGGACACACGGCAATCTCAAGTAACGTTGTATTGTCTTTTGTGTAGTAGCCGAGCTGAAATCGTTTTTCTTCCTCAAGCCAGATAAAATGGAGGGTCACCTTTCGCCTATAGGCCCACTCTTTTTCTGCCGGAAGGACTGTCAGTTGCGATGAGAGCGCAACTTTATGTGAAAGCGCCTCTTGAAGCCACTCTTGCTTCACACCTATTTGTGCGCTATAATTTATATGTTGTAATTGGCAACCGCCACAAGTTCCGAAATAGGGGCAAAGTGGCACCACTCTTAAAGGGCTTGGGGTAACAACTTCTATAAGCTTGCCCACAAAATAGGACTTTTTTTTCGCTGTAATTTGAATAACAACTTCTTCTGAAGGGGCTACATCATCAACGAAAATCACCCATCCTTCATAGCGTATAAGACCTTTACCTTGAAAGACGAGTTTTTCGACATTTGTGCGTATCTGTTGACCAATTTGAAGCATGTGTACCTGTAAGCGAGCTGAAAATGGTGCTTACTATACTCATTTACGTCATAACTAGGTTACTGCTTTTTTATTCCGAGATCGTAGTGTTGTGATCTAAAAAGTAAAACAACTTCATCATTCGTTGATGATAATGGTGAATACTGAGTTGTCGCCCGCCCGCCTCTCCCTGCTACGGCTACATTTTCAACACGAACTTTGATCCCTAAGGCAGCAGCTAATGCCTGTATTTCCAGTTCATCACCATACTTTGCTTGAGAGGGATCTGACATGCTCTTCAAATACTCTTCACCCGAGCTCAAGCCATTGGCCTGTGCCATTACATTCAGAACTTCTTTTGATGCATTTTTTCGATTATAGTCACAAGCAAGCGAGCGCAGAAAATCTACTGGAATATTGGCTTTTGCAGAATTCAAAAAAGGAATCAGTTTACTATCTTTTTTAGATGGAGACTCCTCTATAAATTTTTGAAATGCTGTCAATTTTTCTTGAAGTGAGGAATCTGTAAATGTAGCTTGTAAATCCTTAAAATATTTTGCACGCTCTTCATCTGATTTTTTCACCAAGATACTGATCAATCCGACTGATACACTTCTAAAGAGACAATGACCATCACCCTTAATCGGAAGCATTTGATATTTACTATCAAGCGCCTGTAATCCTTTTGCTACAGCAGATTCAGCGGTATATCCCTTCGCACGCTCTACTAGACTTATTTTTTCGCCTACAAAAGGGCTCTCACGAGCACTTTCAACAATATCTTTCAATTCTATAAGTTTATTTTGTAATTGTTCGATTTTCGGAGAGGATTTATCTCTTTTCTCAAGAACTGCTATATCTTTACCAATGATATCAAAAAAAGCTTTAAGATCTTCTTCAGTAAGTGTACTTGATTTGGGATCGGCTATTTGCTGTTGAATCGTTTTTTGTAACTTCCCTAAATTGTTCTGAATTTCTTGTGCAAATTCAGCAGGCTTTGCTGTAAGACCATAGGAAGATGAGTCTGCAGGTTCAAATTGAGGAGGAATCATAAAAGCACCTTTTTTATAATATACGATTACACTCATACTTATAATAAAAAGTGCTTTATATCCAATTATTTTTTAATAAACTACTTCTTCTTTAGACCAAGATCATAATGATTTGGGGTACGAATCAAGAAA
>JAQGPK010000187.1 GCA_028293095.1 Chlamydiia bacterium
GGTGGAAAAAGATAGAAAGCCCTCTTCTCGGAAAAATAGAAAAGACTGATGAAACTAGGGTATGTAGCGATGGTTCTTATGTGAAAGAATATATGAAAACAGATAAAGAATTGCATTTTTGGATACAAGATGTACAAAACGAGTCCACTATAGAATTAGCGGTGTAGAAATAATTATAAATTAATCTTCATCTTATTGATTTTAAATAGGTTATACTCTTGTTTGATAATTTTTTACCACAGAGAACACAGAGAGGGAGAGTATGGTAATGGTTTGTGTTATTTTTTAACGCAAAGGAGCGAGTGAGGTGCAAAGTCGCAAAGAAAGAACAGAAGATAAGTAAGTCATTGATTAGAGATGAATGATAAGCTAATACATTTCTTAGTCTAAATAAATCGAATATTGCCTTGAATCATACCTAAAGCTATTTCTTTCTCTTTGCGCCTTTGCATCTTTTGCATGTCCTTTGCGTTAAAAAAATAACCTACATTATTACTATGTTGCCCTTCTCTCCTCTCGCCTCTCTCTGTGTCCTCTGTGATCTCTGTGGTAAAAAAGAATCAAAAATACCTCCGCTATGCATTGTGTGGCTACTCTTTGCGCCTTTGCATCTTTTGCATGTCCTTTGCGTTAAAAATAATAAAGAAGCTACTTACTATCTACTTATTTTTCTATTCTCTTTGGTATTTCTCGATAGTAGAATCTCTTAGCTTGGTGCATCAAAACAGGCAAGAGGAAGTATCTAGCAAAGGAACTCTTTTCAAAATTGCCGCAATCCCCTATAATTTAGCCACTATGATAAAAAAACACATTTTTCTACATCTTCTTCTATCCTTGGCTCTTTTTTCCACCGCAGAATCCGCCTACCTGTATAAAAACGGTAAGCTAACCGACACAAAAGAGGTTGCAGAATTTCCTCTCGAACAACATTTTGAGTTAGGAATGCAGGCACTTCAAAAGAAAGATTGGCCTGAAGCTATGCAACAATTTCGTATTGTAACAATCAACTTTCCAGACGCAGATCTTGGACAAGAAGGATTTTATTTTCTAGGAGTTGCCTATTATCATATGGGAGATCCAGATCTTGCTAATAAGAATCTCACCATCTACTTACAAAAGCCAAAAAGCCAAAAATACTTTATAGAAACATTTCGCTATAAACTTGCGATCGCTGACGACTTCAAAAATGGAGCAAGAAAGCATCTTTTTGGACAAGCAAAGCTTCCTAAATGCTTTTCAGATAAAAACGCCGCCATCGACATATATAATGAAGTGAGTAACTCTCTACCCACACACGAACTTGCGGCTAAAGCGCTCTTTTCAAAAGCGGCACTTTTACTCTCCTTATCCGACTTCAAAGGAAGTATTGAAGCCTATCAAGCAATCATTAAAAAATTCCCAAAAACAACGCTTGCCTCTCAAAGCTATGTAAAAATAGCAGAAACACTGCTTGAAGAGAGCAAAGTTGAATTTCAAAATCCTGACCTACTCGCATCAGCTCAAATTAACCTCAAGAAATTCTCCCAGGATTTTCCTAAAGCAGAAGCGCAGCTACAGACCGTAAAAGACGCTCTTATGACCATGCATGAGGTCTACGCACAAGGCCTCTATGAAACTGGCCGTTTTTATGAAAGAAAAAAAATGCCGACAGCAGCTGTCCTTTACTATACTCAAGCAGTCAAGCAATTCCCTGATACACAAGTTGCAAAAGTATGTACGAAACGCCTTCAAACCCTTGATAAGCATGTCAAAGAAATGAAACTCTCTACTCATGAATAAACTACTCGCAAGACTTTTTGCCTCTTTCTTCACTCTACTCCTTATTTCTAGCTGTAGCTGGCGTATGGCTCCATCTGTTGATAGTAGCAGAACTCGAACAGTCTCTATTCCCTTCGTGCAAGGGGATCCAAATGGCCGCCTTACAAGTGATTTAGTCGAGCAGATCGAAAAGCAAGGAGGACTACGCTTTGCACACGATGGTGGTGAGCTGACACTGAAAGTGACAATTCTTGACGATCGCTATGATAACATCGGCTATCGCCATGACCCTAAAAAGCTCCGTCAAGGGGGCAAGCATAAAATCATTCCCAATGAAACACGCTCAAAGATTTTAGCAGAAGTAACAGTTACCGAGACTGCAACCCAAAAGGTACTTCTTGGCCCTGCTTATATTTTAGCAACTGCCGAATATGACCACCAAAACTACTCTGTAGATAATGATATCAATAATTTCTCGCTTGGACAGTTGAGCGACATTGATACAGCAGAAGATGTCCTTGATATCCCTCTCTACCGTAATCTTGCACGTGAGATCGCGCTGTATCTTCAACACCATTTCAATAAATTATCCTTATAAAAACTCATAACGCTCATCAAAATAAATTCATTTATTTTGAAATTTGTACAATTTTTTTTAGTTGGCAATAAGATCTTCAATTCTGTATATTTCCACCTCGCTCCATTGACTTTTCAATAAACAGAGGAAGTTATCAAATGAGTTACGAAATCAGCTCTTTACCTGCCTTTCGAGAAGCTATTGAAACAGGCGCATCTATTGCTGTAAACCCATATACTGGAGCGTGCTATACTCGTTGGAAAATAACTCAGCTAATTCGTTGCCTTTTCGGATTCACCAAACAAGATGACCTAACACTTGCACAATTTTTCAATGCCTACTTAACATCTCTTGAAGTAAAATCTTCTACTTTTACTAAGGGATTCAGCAAAAGAGACTACAACCTGACCGAAATCAATCAAACAATTGATGCCATCAAACTGAGATTACGTACCTATCTCGATGTAGAAAAAGCAAAACTCTCTCTCCTCAAGCAAAAGCAAAAAACGCTCACCCTAAATCCAGAAGCAACAAGCGATGCTTTTAAAAAAATCGCCGATGCAATTCAAGCGCAAAAAAAGAGCAATGTGGCACATCAGAGTCTTGCCCATCTTCAAAAACAGCTCATTGCACTGAAGTATCGCGCCATTTCCCAAAATCACATTCATCATCCACAAGCAAGTCATGGCACTGAAAAAAACCAAGAGTGGTTAAAAACCAAAATCCTCGCGTGGAAAAAAGAACAATCCCCCGCCCTTGCAATTGAATTATGCGAAGATGAGTTAAGAAAAATTGAGGCAACTTGCCACTATCCAGAAACTATCAGCCTCTTAAAGAAAAGCTACCTCTACCGAGAAAACTATTTCCGTTTTGTCTTCCGCAATACGGTAAATGTAGTGAAAGATGCTGTTGATATCGCGATTCAATTTCCCTCAATCCAAACAAAAATCAGTGAAAGCTTTCTTGATAAGCGAATTAAACGACTACAAAATAATGGCTTATATTTTCATGAAAGAGCAGAAAAAGCAACTCTTGCAAAGAAAGATGTGACCTTTTTAATCAACGGGAAACAAGAATCAATTCTCACCGATTCTAAAAAAATTACTTTTAATAATGGCGTTATTCTTACCATTAAAGAAATATTTAAATCTTTCGCCCTAAAAAATAAGAAAATGGGAGACTTAGAGTACCTTGCAGAGGGGATTTCTTTAGTCTATCCTCAAACCCCTCAAGTAGATTTGACCAAAAAAGAGTGGTGGAAAGATTTACCTCAGTTTGAAACCCTTAGCAAAAAAGATCTAGAAAAACGTTACAAAGTCTCGTTAAAGACTACTGAAGGACTCATAACAGTTAAAGCCTCAAAACAGCATAAAGAAACTCTACATATTCAAGATAACCATTCCTGGTTTGAAATTGCACTACCAAACAACAACGGTACATTTTCAATTCTTCCGTTTGGAAAATATGCAGAGGTCTACCCTAAAGGCTTGTTAGACTCTTTTCGCTACATTTTCCAAACGAAAAGAGCCAAGCTCTGTTTCCCTGATGAAAATGAATTTTACTACCACCGAGAGCATAAAATTGAGCCTTATGTTGCAAATGCTCTCCAACTAGAACAGTTTATGGATCTATTACGGCAAGATCTATTGAAAGCTCGCGAAGGGAATATGATTTTCCAAGCACAAGGCAACAACTGTGCAGCTTGGGTTCAGGAAACAATGGATACTATTTTCCCTGAAGAAAAAGCAAAACCACGTCTTTTTGAAGTGAGCATATTAAAAACGGCAAGTCCTTTCCCAGTAAGTTGCATTACATCGAACCTACGAGCAACGGCTATGCTGCTAGGCCATAAAATAGCTAATTGCTGGCGCATTTTTATCTGCACACTATTTGGCGCATGGCAAGGATGCACAATAAAAGTTAATGGGGTGCCGACTACTGAAAGGCTCATCTATAATCCAATCTGGCTAAAAGGCAATCTATCCCTACCGGCGCAACTTTTTCATAGAGTTAAAGAGGTAGAAGAAACTATCACGCCATATGCCTAACGTTACTGTACGTTTGGAAATGGTATTAGCTACGTTTTCTGGAGGTGAGTTCGTAGCTAAGTAGTAGAACAATCGCACAGAGTGCAATGAGTGAAATAGGTGAGGAACCTACCCTTTTAACAGAGGCCCACCAAGAAGCTTCAATCATCTCTTTGGCATAGAGAGGCGCTGTCTGGACGACTCTATCATCTGCAAGAAGCTGTAAAGCACCCACCTTTTGACCTGCTTGAATAGGCAATAAGGCCTTATCCCATACAAGCTGCAAGCGAAGTGAGGGCTCTTCGGATGGATAATACGCGATGTTTAGCGCATCTTTACTATAAACGGTAAGTGGCTTAGCTGCATCCTCTATAGGTTTGGAAAAAGAATGGGAACCTGCTGGAAGTACGATTTTCTCAACTTTAGTTTCTGAAAAGGCTTTTTCAAATAGATTCTTAGCATCTAGAAACTTTTCCTGGCGCTCTGGACAATTTAACAAAACAGCGATCAATAGGCGATGATCTTTTTCTGCAGCAGCGACCAATGTATGCTGCGCCTTTGATGTATAGCCTGTTTTTACACCGATTGCATACGGATAATGTAGAAGCCCTTTCTTAACCAGACGATTGCTCTGCACAAAAGTTGTTTGCGGCTGCTTATTGGTTGCAGCTTTAGTATAGTTACTCGTTTTCACAATTTGACAAAAAAGTGGATTTTTTAGCGCTTCTTGGCACATTTT
This sequence comes from Chlamydiia bacterium, assembly GCA_028293095.1. Classification (GTDB taxonomy): domain Bacteria; phylum Chlamydiota; class Chlamydiia; order Chlamydiales; family FEN-1388; genus JAHFTM01. The sequence continues at coordinate 5,102 of JAQGPK010000187.1, forward strand.
TGCAACGTCAAGAGCGGTTGTCATATGCTCTGGGTGGTGCAGTCCTGATGGGTTGCAGAAATAGGTATTACTACAGCCGATTGACTGCAGGTATCTATTTACGTTCTGCATGAAGAGTGGAATAGAGCCATTTCCAAAATACTCCGCAATCACATTCGATGCATCCCCTCCTGAAGCGAGCATCATACCATACAAAAGATCTCGGAATGGGACTATTTCCCCATTTTTTAAACCTATATGAGAGGCTCCCGTCTCCAACCAATGGGCAGGATGCTTTGTATAGTTGTGTTGAGCCCTTTCTGCACTCGAAACACAACGTAATGCCTCAATGGTCGCTTCAATTCTTTTATCAAGAAGATGGGAGCCTTGATTGAGTGCATAGATACAAGTTGCCACTTTTGTAATGCTTGCTGGATATTGTTTTTTTGAAGCGTTTTTAGCAAATAAAATTTTACCAGTAGCTGCATTCATTAAAACTGCACTTTCAGACTTTACAGATACGTTTAAAGGCTCTGCAAATGCTGTTGAGTGAAGAGAAAATAGCAATAAAAGCTGCAAATAAAGAAAGCGCATTTTCTTACCTGGAAAATAAATTACTGTATCTGAAGTTGACAGAATTGTCAACTTCGCATATGTAAAGAAAAAATTAGAAAAATATAAAACGGGCTGCTTGAAGACAACTTGCGCTTTACAAATGTAAGTTATTTTTTTACACCCTTGAAGATGCGGAAAACTAGGAGATACGCAAGACATGGATAAAATCGCAGGGCTTGACTCGTCTTATGAGCAATTCATGAATCACTTACCTGAACTTATTCCTGATGGGGTTCTTGAAGTAGACCTTCCGCTTCTGCAGAAATTAGGACTTCTGAATGATGATGGCACAGCCTCTTCCGGCCAGTCATTAACGCGCTACTTCCATGTAGTTGAAGCAAAAGAGAAAATCACTCTTTTTAATGATCAGTTTGTAATATGGGTAGTTCCTGAAAAAATAGAAGAAGAGCCGACAACACTTGTTCTGATTGCAATGAATAACGAATCAAAATTAAAACTAGAACTTGCTTTTGTAACCTCTGGTATTTATAACACATCACGTTTAGTATTACGAATCATTGAAAAGCTCCTTTCAGAAATCCAAGAAAATGAAGATCTTATATTTCATTTTGAACATCACTCTCAAGCCAAGTCTGATGAGTAATCACTCTCTTCGTACTTTTTCTGTCTCTCACTGCATCGATCCTTAATTGTATGTACTACTCTTAAGGATCGAGGGACACTCCCCCTAAACGAATTGTTTTATCTCCAAATTTCCCATTAATTGTATCCACAATTTTCATAAGACGATTTTTATCTTGTACGCTCTTAGGGGCTGAGAGTTCAAAGAGATCAAGTTGCGCTTCATTTTCCGAGACAAAGTTTGAAAGCATGACGCCAACCTTCTTATAGGTCAGCCCTTCTTTATAAATTGATTGAAGTAACTTCTTGGCTTGATCAACAAATGCTGGAGTATAGGCAGTCGGTTCAGTAAAAACATAGGATGCTGCATCCGCATATTTCTCCCCTATTCCATAGAGGTTTGTTTGTAGCCATACAGAAATCATGGAAGCTAGTTTTTTTTCTTGCCGTAACTCAAGCGCAATGTTTGCTGTATAAGAGGCTAGTACTCGGGCAATTGATTCTTGTGAAGTTAAAGGCTTTTTAAAGGCGCGTGCTGTACTGATCGACTTTCGTGCCTCTCCTCCCTCAAAAGAAGAAAAACAAGGCACCCCTCGAAGCTCTAAAGCAGTTCGGAGCCCAACCACTGAAAACTCTCTCTTTAACAAATCATCTGATAGCTGCATAAACTCAAACGCTGTAAAAATCGATTTTTTACGTAGTCTCTCTGAAAGCTTTCTTCCAATTCCCCAAATCTCCTCAATAGGAAGCTCTTTTAAATACTCCTCTTGCATAAAACAAACACCACTTCCCTTTTTCGCAAAAAAGGTAGCTGCCTTACATAAAGTCTTTGTTTTAGCAATTCCAATGGAAACTGGGATTTTTGTCACATCTAGTATACGCTGCTTTATCTCAAATGCCATCTCCTCGCTTACCCTATCCAATGAAATAAAAGCCTCATCGACAGAATAGACCTCTACATCTGGAGAGAATTCTTTTAAAAGTTCCATTACCTGGTGCGAAAGTGCTGCATACAAAGAGAACTGACAAGGAAGTACAGACACGCCATATTTTTTGAAAATGGCCTCGCACTGAAAAGTAGGTGCGCCCATAGGAATCTGCAATTTTTTTGCCTCTTGAGATCGAGCAAGCACGATCCCGACACCATCTGTGCTGGAAACAACAACAACCGGCTTGCCCTCCAGTTTTGGATTACAAGCTCTCTCACAAGAGACAAAAAAATTGTTACAATCAATGAGAGCAATATACATTAAGAAAGAGTTGCATGCTTTTCTAAACACTCAAAAAGAGCCACCCACGATTCAATCGACAGCTCTTCGGGCCTCGCTTTTGGATTTTTGGCAAGCGATTCAAGAGAAGACTCCACAATTTCAGCCTTGTAGAGATCGCGGAGCGTTGCTCGAATCATCTTACGCCTTTGATTAAAGGCAAGACGGACAACTGCCAAAAATTCTTTTTCTTTTTGCACAGAAAACCGTTTTTGTAAATCAAAACGAATCACAGCCGAATCGACATTCGGCGCTGGATAGAAACATTTGGGCGGAACTAAAAAACCATACTGAACAGCTGCATGGTACTGTAAAAAGAGGCTAAAGGAGCTATAATCAGGGCTTGGAACTTTGGCAACACAGCGCCTTGCCACCTCATCTTGTACCATTAAAGTGGCAGAGTAAAGTACATCAGAGGAGTCGACAATTTTTTCGATAATGGGGGCTGTCAAATGATACGGTATATTTGAAATAACTTTTGCCTTTACACCAGGAGGAAGCCTTTTTCTTAGATGCTCTTGAATATCAAACTTTAGAATATCAGCGCAGAAAACCTCAAGTGTCCCCATCTTCCCCTGTAGTCGAGGAAGCATCTCTGCAAAAAGTTCATCCCGCTCTACAGCAATAATGTGACAGCCGAGCTCTAAAAGGTGCTCGGTTAAAACACCTGGCCCTGGACCAATTTCTAGAACAAAATCTCCCTCTCGCACATCTGCAAGTAGAGAGATTTTCTTAACGATATTGCCATCAATCAGAAAGTTCTGTGACAGGCTTTTTTTAGG
>JAQGPK010000173.1 GCA_028293095.1 Chlamydiia bacterium
GCGCTAGGAACAGCGCTTGAAGAAGAACTCCAAAAGCCTTTCAGAGAGATTAAGCTCCAGCAAATTACTGCTGAACTCAACGAGATCATGCATCACAATAAAGATCATCGCCTGCAAGTTGAAAAGGCAGAAGCTCTCGTGAAGAAGATGCAAGAGACCTATCTTGAGAAAAGCGTCGCCTATAAAGATACAGCACCTACCAAAACTCTCGTAGACACAGGCGAAGAAGATAGCGATGAAGAAGATGTCTTCACTGATAAAGCGACTGCAAAAGTTGTAACTTTTACAGCAAAGAACGCCCTTCCTTGCAGCGAAAATGAAAAGCTCCTTGTCCAAGCAGCTCTCGATAAAGGCTCTGTACAAAATATCGATCAATTCTATGCAAAAGAAAAGGCAGTCTCTCTACATGGTATTGTAAAGCCTTACGCGCGTCCTGTAAAGAACGTACCTGGTGATTTCATCCTTGTTAACCCAAAGACAAATCTTCCACTCGCGTATCTCTATAGTACGAAAGTGGATCTTAACTCTTTGGTTGGAAAAGAGGTTTCATTATCGTTAGTAGAAAGACCAAACAATAACTTTGCATATCCTGCCTACTTTGTATTAAAAGCAGAATAAAACATGCCACTCTCACATCTTTACTCTGGTACCTGCCTCGGCTTAAATGCTCTCTTAGTAGACATTGAAGTCGATGCAGCCAGATCTGATAAGCCCTCCCTCATCATCGTAGGACTTCCAGATGCTGCTGTACGAGAAGCTAAAGATAGAGTACTTACTGCCGTCAAAAATTCAGGTGTCGATGCTTTTTGCCTTCACTGCACCGTCAATCTAGCTCCTGCTGATTTAAAGAAAGAGGGTAGTCTTTTTGATCTTCCAATTGCAATCGCCCTTCTTCGCAGCCTCGGCACAATTTATAAAGAAAAATATCAAGACTACTTGATCATAGGTGAGCTCGGTTTAGGTGGCGAGGTACGTAGCGTAACAGGCGCTCTGCCTCTTGCCATGCTTGCAAAATCTTCTAAGAAAAAGGGCATTATTGTTCCCTATACTAATGCAGCTGAGGCATCCCTCGTCACAGGAATTGAGGTGATTGGTGTTAAAACGCTTCGTGAAGCTATTGGCTTTTTAAATGACACCCTCAAAATAGAGCTCCCTCAGCTCGCTCAGCAAGAAAAAAGGAGCCAGCCGCTTGTCGATATGGCAGAAATTCATGGACAGCTTCAAGGCAAACGCGCATTGGAAATAGCTGCAGCCGGCGGACACAACCTACTCCTTTCAGGCCCTCCTGGCACGGGAAAAAGCCTTCTTGCCAAGGCTCTCGCTGGGATCTTACCAGAGCTTAGTCATGAAGAGGCGCTAGAAGTTACAAAAATGTATTCTATTGCAGGACAAGAAGTCACTCATCTTAGACATGAAAGGCCTTTTCGAGCGCCTCACCACACTGTTAGCTATGCCGGTCTTCTTGGCGGCGGCTCGCAGCCACGTCCAGGAGAGGTTGCCCTTGCCAATCGCGGAGTTCTCTTTCTTGATGAACTCCCTGAATTCTCAAGGCATGTCTTAGAAGCACTCAGAGAACCTCTGGAAGAGAGACAAATCACAATCAGCCGCTCTCTGGGCTCTTCTACGTTTCCAGCAAATTTCATTTTTGTCGCTGCTATGAACCCATGCCCCTGTGGTTTTCTAGGCCATCCTGAAAAGCCTTGCCAGGACTCGCAACTTCAGGTTGCCCGCTACCAAAGAAAAATTTCAGGACCATTACTTGACCGTATCGACCTTCACATCACAGTATCTGCCATTAAGTCCTCAGAAATCACAGGGACATCATCTGCTGAAAGCTCTCAGGTCATTCGTGAGCGTGTCGTAAAAGCACGTCATCGCCAACAAAAACGCTTCAATTCTGCAAAAACAAATGCTGAAATGACGGTTAAAGAAATTCATAAGTTTTTTCCTTTAAATCCCCCTATCAAAGCGATTCTTGATCAGGCAGTCGATTCGATGCATCTTTCCATGCGGGCCTATTTCCGCACCATTCGTACAGCTGCAACCATTGCTGACCTGATGGATCAGGATGAAATCAGTGAAGATGCTCTATTAGAAGCCTTAAGCTACAGATCCTAAAAGAAAGCTATCTTTTCATTATTTTTACCACAGAAGACACAGACTCGACTTTAGGCTTTTTTAACGCAAAGAAATACAGAAGGCGCAAAGAGTAGCCACACAATGTGTAGTGGAGGCTTTTTTAATTTTTTTTAACCCAGAGATCACAGAGAGAAGATAGCAAACCACGAAGTGGTACCTTGCCACGACAGTGGCTACAGATGATAGCCGTAGGTGACGAAGGAACCTACGGTACAGTTTAGACGTCTATGTGAGCCAGGAACTGGCGACATCTTATTTTAATCATTTTTAACCCAGAGATCACAAACAGAAGATTTATAAAATTCTTATCTATAGACTCTCTATAAAAATCTCTGTGGTTTAAAAAGCAATGCCACCATAAGGTACTTTTTCTATTCTCTTGCAAGGTGAGTTTCTGAGGCAAGTTCAACATAGTGAATCTTGGAAACCTTCTCATTTGCAAAATACCAGTCTGTAAGCTTTGTATTGGCATCTACGCAAATAGTAGATGGTCCATGGCGCTTACCCTCAAGCCAAGTAATTTGCTCGGCGATCACTGAAGAGCCCTCTTTGAAACGGGTCTCAATGCCTTGTTTTTTACCATGAACATAGGGCACTTCTGCAATACGCGCTCCATTTTGATAGAGCTGCATACATCCATGCAATTCACCTGCATTCCACTCTTCCACTGTTTTTGGCTCTCCACCTGCATAAAAGGTCCTTTTAATGCCATGAATCTTGCCATTAACATAAGGAATTTGAGCAAGCGGCGACCCATTTGTATGATAGGTCTCTTGAAGACCTAAAAGACCATTCGTAATCTCTTCTTTAGCAACAAGTTGTCCTAAACCGTCACGAATCATACGAGTACCTGCGCCATCTTTGACAGATGATTCAAGCTCGCAAGCTGCTGTAAAGTATTCGCCACCGATAAGATGCGCATCTGTTGTAAAATTTTCAATTGAGCGCGGAGTACCATCTTCATACCAGGAAGTGACACGTGTTCCATTTTTATGATACACGCTCTTTTGCTGTGGAGCACCTGAAAGGTAGTGCTTTACCTCTTCAATTAGAGTGCCTTGGTTATAACGTTTTACTCGCTCAATTGTCTCTGAATGTGGAAAAGTCCAAGAGGACGTTCCATGTAATTTTTGATCAAGATAGGTCTCATGGGCGATAATACCATTTTTTTGTGTCGTGATTACCTCGCCTGTACCACCGCGTGAGATAAAATCATCTGCATCTGGAACTTCCACTCCATACTTATGGATATATGCTGTCTTTACAGTATCTTTGGGAGCTGCACATGGCTTGCAACCAACTATAAGGGCAATGATTGGTAGCACAATAGAAAATTGAAAAACTGAAACGCGCATCTGAACCTCCACTCTTCTTCTGTAAGATGATCAAGAATGCACTATAGCAAAATGGACGCCGTAATTCCAACGAAAACCATAAAATCTAACAAATTTTATTGTAAAAAGAGCTTATACCGGAGTTTCATATCTACGATAAGCAAACTGGCCGATATGAGGAATTGAATTAGGGTAATCAAGGCGATCAATA
>JAQGPK010000174.1 GCA_028293095.1 Chlamydiia bacterium
CTTCAGCTTTACCAAACAGGCGACTCACTTCGTAAGGCAACAATTCTTGCCGCTTACGGTATTGATCTAGTTGATAATCAACCTCTTCTCTACCTGTAATCACAGAAATTTCTTTTGCTAAAGCCATCTTCAAAGGAGATTGAAAGGAACTTTACATCATTAGACGCTAAAAAAAGATCCCGAAGCGGTTTAACTGAAAAAGAGCAGTTTCGCGACTCCTACTATCAGATGCTACGCTTAGATCCCGATAAGAGAGCTGCCATATAATTTACGTTGAATAGGTCGCTGTTTGATGCTGATCGGCAGTTGAGAGGCCTCGTACGCCATAAACAATTGCAGCTAACATAAGCGCAATGCCTATGACTTCGATAGAAGAGGGAACTCTTTTTTCTACCAATGATACAAAGAACAAACCAAAAATCGTCTCAAAAATGGTAAGCTGACCTACAAGAGAGACTGGAAGGTGTTTTGAGGCCTTATTCCAGAGAAAAAGACCCACCCAGGAACAAAAGAGACCAAACGTAATACTTCCTAAAAGAAATGTTTGCATTTCAGGGGTCATACTGCTCTCTTGGCTTCCCGGAAAAAGAGTAGAAAACAGCCACACTATAGCTCCTAAAAAGAGTATCCAACAGCTCGTCGCAAGACCAATGAAAGTTGCCCAGTCCCCAGAGGAAATCGTAGGATGAGCTTTTAAAAAGCGAGTGTTTGACACCACATACCAGCTCCATGAAATCAGCGCACCAAAGGCCGATAAGAGCCCAGCGAGATAGTCATATCGCGACGTTGTGTTATCAGTAGCATCAAAATAGGGAATGTTGACAAGTACAAGCCCTACAAAGATTAAGATCGATGGCAAGATAAGATGCTGGCTACTTTCGCGCGCTCTCCAATTGCCATAGTAGGCAATACTAATCGGACTAATACCAATAATTAGAGCTGATACTGTAGGCGTTGCATAGCGAAAAGAAAGCATCAGAAAGGAATAATAGGTGATATTTGAAATGAGAGCGAACCAAAAGGCTTTCTTGATATACGGAAAGAGTTGAGGACATGTACTGCTTCGCCAAAGCTTTATGGCAAACAAGAGAGCGAAAAGCCCGCCAAAAACATATTTTGCCAAGCTACTTCCCATAAATGCAGAGCTCTCTGCCAATTTAGGGAGAATAAAAATCAGCCCCCAAACGCTGCACGCCAAAAGAGCGTACAAGATATATTTTTTCGAATGCAAACTAGGTTTATTCAACTGGTTTTTCCACTACTAAACAGAAGGTTGTAATTTTACAATTTTTTCTTTTTCTACTAATAAAAGAAATTCTTTTGTTTCTGCAATCACTACTTTTGATAGTAAAAGTAATCCTATCAAATTCGGAAATGCCATCAATCCATTAAAAATATCCGATATTTTCCAAACAATTTCAAGCTCTAAAAGCGCACCTGCTGCAACAAAAAGCGTAAATAAAATTCTATATAGAGGAATGCTTTTTATGCCAAACATATATTCGACACACTTTTCGCCATAGTAGGACCAACCAAGAATGGTAGTGAAAGCAAAGAGTACAAGCCCCACACTCACGATATAGCCGCCACCTGGCATAACCGAGTCAAAGGCTGCAACCGTCATCGAAGCCCCATTGAGTATTTTTCCATCTGTTCCAATCAAACCAAACGTATCTGTCACACCGAGCACAAGCGCTGTTAAACTACACATAATGATTGTCGCCAAAAAGCTTCCTGTCATAGACACAAGTGCTTGACGTCCAGGAGTATCTGTTTTTGCCGATGCCGCTGCGATCGATGCTGTACCAAGACCCGCCTCACTCGTCATCAGACCGCGGCTCACACCCATCTGAATACTCACAGCAACACTTGCTCCAAGAAACCCACCAAAAGCGGCATGTCCCGTAAAGGCATGAGTGATGATCGACATAAAGGCTGCAGGAATACGATCAAAACTTAAGAGAAGAACGCACCCAGAGCCTAAAATGTAGACAATTGCCATAAAAGGTACAAGAAAACTTGCTACCTTCCCAATGCTCTTGATACCCCCTAAAATACAGAGGCCTGTAAAAAGAGTTAAGGCAATGGCAGTTGTAGTTGGTGTGATATGAAATACGCTATTCATGACATCTGCCACAGAATTTGCCTGGAGCATATTACCGCCACCTAGAGCGGCAATAGAGCCGAAAAAGGCAAACGAAAGAGCGAGTTTTTTCATCCCTAGACCGCGCTCAATAAAATACATCGGCCCGCCGGACATCTCTTTTTTATCATCAAGAATGCGGTATTTAACCGCTAAAATTGCCTCGGCATACTTGATCGACATTCCAATCAGGGCAGTAACCCACATCCAAAATATAGCGCCAAGACCACCACTTACAATTGCGGTTGCAACACCTGCGATATTGCCGATACCAATTGTCGCAGCAAGCGCTGTCATTAATGATTGAAAATGGCTGATATCACCCGCGCTATTGCTATCTTGACTTTTGCTAAAGGCAAGTTTTAAACCATAGCCCAAATAGCGAAATTGGATCCCCTTAAGAGCTATTGTCAAATAGATCCCAATGCCTGTCACAAGACCAAGTAGAGGAATCCCCCATACAAGTTTATAGAGTAGATCTAGAAGATGCAATGCTGCTGAATACATTTAACTCTCTCCAATAGCTACTCTACCTGCAGCTATCGATTGTTCTGCTTCATCGATCAAGAATTCTTTCGTCTCTTTTTGAATCACACCAGAAAGCGCTAAGATAGCAATCATATTGGGGATCACCATTAAGGCATTCATGATGTTTGAAAATGACCAGACGAGTTCTAGCGTCAACACTGCACCCGGAACGATCAGTATTGTATAGAGAATACGGTAAGGCACAACAGATTTTTCACCAAAAAGATACTCGCAACATTTCTCACCATAATAGGCCCAGGCAATGACTGTCGTATAGGCAAAAAATACAAGACCGAGAGTTACGATGTATTCACCACCATAAATTGCAGAGCTAAAGGCTTTAATAGCAAGACTTGCACCATTGACTACTTGACCTGACGCATCATGCGATCCCATAACGCCTGTAACTGCAATCACGAGCGCTGTAATTGTACAAATAATTGCTGTTGAAAGAAGGGTTGCTGTCATCGAAAGCAACGCTTGCCTTCCTGAAGAAGTAGTACGTGCAGCCGCTGCTGCAATAGATGAAATCCCAAGACCTGCCTCACTGGAGAGCACGCTTCTTGAAACACCACTTTGCATACCTAACATTACGGTCGCTCCAAGAAAACCGCCACACGCTGCCTGCCCTGTAAAGGCTGAGGAGATAATTAAGCTAATTGCATAGGGAAGTTTATGACTAAAGGCAAAGAGTACAATGCATCCTGCAATAATATAAAATGTCGCCATTACAGGAACAAGTACAGAGGAAACAAAACCAATGCTCTTAATCCCTTTTAGAAGAACAACAGCTGTAATTACTGCAAGAACGATACCCGTTACAAGTGGGTCTACATGAAATACATTTCCGACAGCTTCTGCAATTGAGTTCACCTGGACTAAATTACCTGTACCAATGGCTGCGATTGCAGCAAATACTGAAAAGAGTACAGCAAGCCACTTCCAGCCAAGTCCTTTTTCGATGTAGTACATCGGACCGCCAGACATCTCGCCCCGTTTATCTGTAATTCTATATTTGACTGCTAAAAGAGCTTCAGCATACTTAATGGACATTGAAACAAGCGTTGTGATCCACATCCAGAATATTGAGCCAAGACCGCCTGTCATAATCGCCGTAGATACTCCCACAATACTTCCAGTTCCTACAGCTGACGCCATGGCTGTCATAAGTGATTGAAAAGGACTAATATCGCCCTGGATCTCTTTCCCTTCGTCTTTAGACTTAATGAAACGGAATGCTTTAAAAAGGTAGCGAAACTGTACGCCACGAAGAAGGCATGTCAGAAATACACCAACTCCAATAAGCAGTAAAAGCAAAGGAACGCCCCAAATGGCAGTTTCTATAGTTTGCATTATGGACAAGAGTTCGGTCATATTCACTCCTTTCAAGAATTTCTTTACCCATTATTGATGACGTAATAGAATAATTTACTGTCTATTAAAAGCAAAGTTAAATTCTAGAAAAATTATAACACAAAAATTTATTATATACAATCAATAAATTATTTTAATTTGACAAGATTTAGTTGATTTAAAGTATTTTCGAAAGAAATTTCGATTCTATTTGTACTAACTTACCATCATTTCCCTTCGTTAATTAAATTTTTTACCGCAATTCCCCTGAATTGACCATAATACTAAAAATAGCTATTGTGTACTTTCTTTTAACCAAAGGACCGTGCATGACACTCAGCAATACCCTACTCCAAGACCTTGATGCTCTTATCCAATCCAAACATCTTCTTCAACATCCCTTCTACAAGGCTTGGTCAAAAGGCGAGTTATCGCTTGATTGTCTAAAAGACTATGCCAAAGAATACTACCACCATGTTCAGGCTTTTCCAACATACATCTCTGCGCTTCATTCACATACTGAAAATCCTCTAACGCGCCAAGTTCTTTTGAAAAATTTAATCGAAGAAGAAGCCGGCTCTCCGAATCATCCTGATCTCTGGAAAAATTTCGCGCTCTCTCTGGGCGTCACTCAAGAAGAGCTTGTGGCTCATACACCAAATAGTGAAATAAAGTCCTTAATTACCCTGTTTCGTAGAGTATGTAGCCAGGCATCAGTTGCAGAAGGAATCGCTGCACTTTATGCCTATGAAAGCCAAATTCCAGAAATCTGTATCTCTAAAATTGCAGGACTTAAGACCCACTATGGAATGAATCATCCTCAAGATTGGGAATATTTTAAAGTGCATATTGCAGCAGATACAGAACATGCAAAAGAAGAAAGAGAGCTTCTTAAGTCTTATGTATCTCCAAATAATGAGAAAGAAATTCTGACAGCAGCTCGCCAAATCTTAGATGCTTTGTGGAATTTTCTTTCAGGACGTGTCACTCGCCATCAAA
>JAQGPK010000180.1 GCA_028293095.1 Chlamydiia bacterium
ATAATTAGTAAAAAATATGTTATAATTAAGTCATCGGGGGTGCCCTGGTTTCGACTTGCAAATAACGTATCAGTTGCGTGCCGAGGTTTGTCAGCTGGCCTCGTAAAAAGCAGACAAAATTATAAATGCTAACAAAAATAGCAAAATTGTAACTCTCTGCTTCTCTGAAGCAGACCTTGCAATGGCTGCGTAATCATAACTGATTAAGTGCCCGATAGCTTGAAGCATGGACCAAGGGCTTCAAAATCTATCGTCTAATATCTTGGTATGAACTCACCTCCATTAGTAGACTGGGAGATGTTTTCGAGCTTATTATCTACTAAGAGATGTCCGAGTGCTGTGTTCTCCATCAGACATCTCTTTCAAAGGAGAACGCTACGCATGTAGACGCTGATATCCGGAGTTTGGCAAGGACGAGAGTTCGATTCTCTCCACCTCCATTCAATTTAAAGGTTTCAGTTTAACGACTAAAGCCTTTTGTTTTTAGTGGTTTATACATTAAAAATCTCGTCGGAAATTTTCATTACGTAAGGCTCAATTACGCAATATTTACGCACTAGACTGAATGAAATCAGCATAAATCTATTTCTATTTCGTTTTTCTGATTTTATTGCTATATTATTATGACGCATGTGACAGCCGTGACTCCCTGAGAAACAATGCCACATTTCGAACGCACTGTCTCAGAATTAGGTAGAAAATGGCTCATAGCCCTACTAAACAGCCACAAAGTGTAATTCCGAAGGAATACAAAATTTTTCTCAAGGAAATCAAAGAGAAAATATTGTCTTCTCAGGTTAAAGCCGCACTTGCTGTAAATCGTGAGCTAATCACTTTATATTGGGAAATAGGTTCTAGAGTTCACGCGAAACAAAAGAGTGAGGGATGGGGAGCTAAAACAATTGAAAATTTAGCAAAAGATTTAAAAACTAGCTTTCCTGACATGCAGGGTTTTTCCCTTAGAAATCTTAAATACATGGGACATTTTGCTAAGGAATATCCTGATTTTGCAATTGGGCAACAGGTTGTTGCCCAAATTCCTTGGGGTCATAATATCCTTCTCCTTCAAAAACTTAATTCTTTGAAAGATCGACTCTGGTACGCCAATAAAACGATTGAAAACGGCTGGAGCCGAAATATCTTACTCCATTGGTTAGATAGCAATCTGCATCAACGAGAAGGAAGAGCTATTACTAATTTCCAGGATACGCTCCCTTCTCCTCAATCCGATTTAGCCCATCAAACTTTAAAAGACCCCTATTGCTTTGATTTCCTTACCTTAAGAGATAAACACGATGAACGTGAGCTAGAAATAGGTCTTTTGGATCATGTTCAAAAGTTCCTACTTGAACTTGGTGCAGGATTTTCCTTTGTGGGACGTCAGATTCATCTTGCAATTGGCGATCAAGATTTTTACCTTGATCTCTTATTTTACCATTATAAGCTGCGATGCTTTATTGTCGTGGAACTCAAGACGACGGATTTCAAACCGGAGTTTGCAGGGAAAATGAATTTTTATCTATCTGCTGTAGACGATTTGATGAAGCATCCAGATGACAAACCAAGTATAGGGCTACTTCTATGCAAAGGTAAAAATAAGGTCGTCGCTGAGTATGCTCTTCGGGATATTAACAAGCCTATTGGCATCTCTCAATATGAAGCAACTATCTTAGAATCTCTGCCTGCTGAATTGAAAGGATCGTTACCAAGTATTGAAGAAATCGAACAGGAATTAGAAGAGAAAGAGCTATAACAAAAAAAGCAAACGATTTTTTTTCTGCTCTTGCAATACGACACACAACCGATGTTAAATATTTAGGCAACAATTGATTATGAGAATCATTTATCCCGACACCCCTGTAATAAGATCCCTTTCAGACAGGCCTGAAGTATGGAATCAGTTATATGATCCGTTTGTTAAAACATTTGGACGCACTTTTAAGCCTATACAATCTTATTATCTTTTTTTTGAGTATATTGGGTTCACTAAAAAACTCCTTGAAATACCCCTCGTCTTTGCTAAGCCATACTTTGATGCCACTACAAAGTTAGCTGCTATCGATCTTGATAAAGGTGTAAGTGAAGAAGAACTTTTGACACTAGATAGAAATCTAAGCGAAATTGATGCCGGTATAAGCATTTACATAAAGCAAAAACTCTACTCTTTAAAGCCAACTTTTGACCTGTTAATCAAGGAAAGAAAGAAACGTATATCTTCTTTCAGAGCGGCTCAAGAACTTGTGGATGCATTATTCGGTGATATCTTTTTTCTTATAGACAATGAATTCGAAGAATTTGTTCAATATGCAACAACTTACCTGGCTTGGGACTCATTTTGCGCAATTCATCCATTAGGTTTGCCACTAAAAGCTGTTAGAGAAAGACAATTGGGTTTTTGGCTAAAAAGCTGGGAACAGGGGATAAAGTTACCTCTTGGGAAAATAGTCGATGATCAATCAAATTATTATAAAATGAATTTTGAATCTCCTTTTAAGGAATTCGAGGATATGGTAGACACAGAAATGCATACATACCTGATCTTAGGATATGAAATCAATGATCAACCCCATCTAGTTGACTGCCTAATATACCCCCCGAAAGACCGCAATGCAATATTTAAACGAAATGAATTGATATTGAGAAGCCTCACTAACATTCAAGAAACTCTAAACAAAGAAATCGCAAAATTTCCAGGAAAAATTTATTCCTTGGATGACAAGACCCACTGTTTTCTAGAAATTAACGAACCTATGTTTTCGCTACCTTCATAACCACTTTTACTATTCAATTTTTTCATTATATTAGAGCTTATCTTACCTTCCAGTCTAAAAAACAAACTTACATCAAGCTAGCCATTCCAGCAAATACTTCTCACGAGGTCGAGGAATACTTGATATCTCAAGGCTTAACTGAACATTACCTTTTTCCAAAAACAAAATTAGATGAGATCAAATTATCTTTAGAATTGTGAAAATCAAGCGTAGTTTTTTTACGCAAATCTTACGCACTAGACTGGAAAAAACAGGCTTAAAGAAGCTGAAACCAAATTAATTGAATCACCATAAGGCATTGATATTCTTAATGTTGTTTCATTTGGTTTGTTCTGGTTTACAAATAGACATAGAGTTCGATTCTCTCCACCTCCAACGCTAAAGGCTCAGGATTTTCCGAGCCTTTTCATTTAATTAGAAGGAATTACCCTTTATCTAGGTAAGCATACATAGCCTCTAATGGTCTCATCAATTGGACGAATAAAAACACCCGTAGCTCCTTTTACATTCCCTTCAGCTGTTTCGATAAGCATTTTGTTGTGATCGCAGCTTAGAACGATTCCAATATGATCTGCTAAATCCTGTGAGAGGAGCTTATCAAAAATCACAAGGTCTCCTGCTCGAGGCAAATGATCCATTTTTTCCTTCCAGAGGTTTTGTTTGATAGCATATTTAATCCAATTATTAACAACCGCTAAAGTATAGCGCTCATCAGAGCTCGTTCTTATCGGAATTTCATAGCCTGCTTGCTGGCAACAATAATAGACAAAGGCACAACACCAATCATAGCCCTGATTAAGATCAAGAAAACGAGATTTTCGAGAAATTTCATAAATTGCCTGTCGAAAAACAGTAAGATATTTTTCAATATGAGGTCCTGCTTTGTGAGAAGATTCATGAAGATTCAATTCACCTTCTCTTCGAGCAATTTCACACAATAGTTTTTTGCAATTTATCGGATTCATTGCCAAAAGCTTCTTCTCTTAAAATAGAATGATTTTGTGCCAACCTTTTAATTTCTTATAGTCAAAAGTTCTGAATGTGTCTCTCCACTTCTAACAAGTACGACTGGGGAACAAACCCGGTCTTTTTCATTTTAGTATTTTATGAATCCCAACAAATATCGTTTTCGATTTAATTGGCTAAATTCCCCCTCAAATATCTATAATAGATATTCTTTAAGTAAGGTCTAATGAATCAAGACGACAAATATTCCCCCTATTCAAGCTTGCGTGATCTAGGACCTTATTTTATTGGAGAAGGGGAAGAGGTTGTAAAGGCGCTTTTTAGAAGTAATTTAAAGGTTCTTTCTATTCTAATGGAAGAACGATACATTCCAAAATTGACTATTCCGGCTGACATCAAAATTGAAATCGCAACGCAAGAAGAACTCCAAAAAATTACCGGTTATAAAATGCACCAAGGGATTATGGCTATCGGAGTTAAACCACTCAATACTCCCTTACATGAAATGCATGGAGCCGCTCTCGTCCTTAACGGCATAGTAGATCCAGAAAATGTGGGAGCAATTGTGCGCAATGCTGTCGCTTTTGGCATCCGAAATTTAATTGTCGATACGTACTCATCGCCTCCTTACCTAAGAAGAACAATCAAAGTCTCACGAGGCGCCCTTTTCCAAATGAAAATTCATATCACCAGCGACCTGCCTCTCCTTCTTAAGGATAAACAGGGCGTTGCTGCTTCTTTAAGTAATCAATCCACTCCCTTGGAGCGAGCAATATTGCCTAAGGATCCTTATTTTATTTTTGGTAGAGAATCGACAGGCATTGATCAAAAAGTTCTTGATACTGCTTTACTTCAGGTTAAAATTCCCATTGATCCTATTGTGGATAGCCTAAATGTCGCAGTCGCTTGTGGTATTGTCCTTTATCACTACAATTGCTCAAAAGAACTTCTTAAATAGCGATAATTTGATATGTAACATTAAACCAAAGAGATTAAGAAAGAACCTTTATCATCTCAGTTTAAAGCTGCACTAGCTGTAAATTGGGAACTAATTATAACTTCACCTAACTTACCCTGCTAAATCTTTTGAATACACCTGTACACCTCTAACTAGTTAGAAGGAAATGATTAGCAGGGGCTTAATTTCGCAGCGTCGCTTTCGTACGATGCAATACCTCTGCTGAAGTGAATCGCCCCAGTTGTTCAGTATCCTCTATCGCGATTTCCATCTCTCCATAGCTAGGCTGATTTCGACAAGCGGGACATCCGGGAAAAGTTTCTTGAGCGATGCGAAGCGTCCAAACCACACGTTCTATGCGACCATATTTGTCTACGTGACGCAGGCGCTGTGAAGCATAAAAATTAAACAACCAAAAATTGTACTGAGGATTAGTAAATCTTTCAAGAGCAGTATAAATAGACCCTACAATACATTGATCGTGCGCTACATGATTTGCGCAAATCTGACTACTTGCACTCGCACCCTCATCTCCACAGTAAGCGGCACACCCATCATTTCTATAATTCATTGGAAAGAGCATCGGGCGAAAATAGGAGATCTGAACTCGACGAATGCGCTGATCGACTGCGCGCAGCTCTCCTAGCTGTGGCTGTCCATCCGCATCTTGTCCAACTACACCAAGAATATTGAACCTATCAAAGGTTCGTGTATATGCAAGCATTTTCCAACGAGCCATAATGCCTAAGCCAATTGTCTGCAAAGCCACTGTAGCTAACAGGTAATAGGGCGATATGGCAAAACAAGTCAGCGCAACATTCACGACAAGACGAGCACATAAAATGACCTGTATCGATTCCTGACGTGAAGAGCGGCTCCATTCTATAGTAGTAGCCTTTTGAGCTTCAGCACTTGCACCGATTGCTATTAAATAGGTTTGAGGATCTACTTTGGGTTTAAAATATCGATTTGCTAAAATAACCACACCCGTCGCAACTCCTACTGTAGTTCCACCACATCCCAAAATGAAAAAGGCAAGTCCACGTCCACTATTTTTTAAAAGAATGCTGATGATTTTCCATTTTCGTTCAAAATCGCAAAGTAACTTGATACAACAGACAGCTCCTACTACTTCACTTGCTATGATAAATTTCTGCCGAATTTTATCAATCCTTTCATATAGTTGTGGACTCTGATTTTGTACATAAAAAGAGGCCGTTTCTCCAATCTGATATACCAGTCCAATTTTATCAAGATGAGCTCCAAAAAGCGAAACTGCTTGCAACATGATTAGTACTCCTTTGAATACGCTCATAGTGTACCGCATTCACTTTTTTTGCACACCGAGAACTACTACTATCGAATTTCTTGAGCTGGCTAGAGAGCACATTGAAAGAGAGTATGAAGACAAGAAAAGAGCAGAACTTCTCTCAAACACCCCCATTTTATGTCGAGTTGCTATTAAAAAGAGCCTCTTCTTATTCATAGTTGCTCGTACAAACAACCCCTGCTTTTGTAGACTTCAGTCAGTACCTGACCGCAATTGCAAATTAGAACCAGTACAAGCGAAAGACTCTCTGGATCTTTTATCAATGTAAGGAGCGCGCCAATAAAAGCGGCTTCATCTGCCAATTATCATTTTTTCATTAAACTGTTGAATTATTATTAGGGTTTAAACTTATTTTTTAAAATTTTATGACTACTATATATTTAAAAATAGGCTTTTTTGCTAAGATTTACTGATGAGTCTGTTTATCAAGGAGGAAATATGTCAAAGCCTCTTCTTCTTTTTTTCATCATATATGTCTTAGCAATTCCCTCAATCGGCGCTATGGAAAATAGCCCTCATAAGAATATAAATATGCGGTATGATTCTATGATCCAACAATCACTTCAAGAGGCAAATAAGAATTTCTTTCTTCCTCGATCCATGCAGTTAGATGTGTTAAAGAACTGTCCTCATGTCATTCCCATTCTCGCTGAATGGCTCTATGATGAGTGGCACTCTTATGATAGCTCCTTAACAAAAGAAAAACTCATTCACTCTTTCAAAGCACGTGTAACGAGTGAGAATATTCCCATTACATTTGTTGCTTTAAAAGATAATAAGCCAATAGGTGTCATTTCTTTAAAAAGGCAAACAGATCCAATCTTTAGAGATTTTCCTGAAGATGCCGTGTGGGTGGGAGGCCTTCAAGTGATCCCAAAAGAGAGAAATCAAGGAGTGGGACAAGAGCTATTGAAATTTGCACAAACTATTGCCAGACAATTTGGTTATGAGACACTCTATTTCTACACATCAAATCCAACAAATGTACGCTGGTATCTGAAAAGAGGTGCTCAAGTAATCGACAATCGTCCTTTTCGACAACACACGATTACGGTCATGAAAATTGACTGTAAAATTTAAATCAGAAAAAAACAAGTTGAGGATGCTACAATAAGGGGCCACTGCCACTTATTTTTGTTTTGAGTTTATAGCTCTTGAAAAATATTTGTGCCAAACTCTCCTGGACGAGAAGCCCATTCAAAATGTTCCGTGAGTATAACTTTCCCGTTTTCGTTTCTGGATACCACACATTTAGAAGCACCATTATCTAGTTTTCCATCCAACTGCATCTGGCAATAGCTAAATACAAGTTCATTCTCTGTAGTGAATCGTCCTACTAAAAAACCTTGCTGGATTTTTCCACCAGTATAATTCGCTGAAACTATGCCATTATTTTGCGAAAAATGAAAAATCGTCTCATGGTTGACAACACCACTTGCAGCTGTTTTAACTACGTTCATCTGAATTTTATCTAAACAAATGGCCTGCTTCTTTTCGTTTTCACTATGAGAAAAAACCTTCTCTGTAAAACAAAATACAGTAAGAAAAAGAACTACTAGAGAGAAATATTTTTTCATGATTTGATGCCTAGTTATAAATGCCAATTTTCTTTTTCAAAATTCATCTATTTGAATATTGAAAAGCTATTATAAAACCTTTCGACTTTATCTGTCAAAAATTATATAATTTATAGTTCTAATATAGGTATCCAATGAATTGCTGTTACGTATGTAAAAATTCTGTCAACAACTCTCAGGTTTTTGCAAAAGAAATGTTTTTAGGGACAAGAGAGATCTTCCCTTATGTTTTATGCTCTTCATGCCACTCTCTATCTATTGAAAAGATTCCTCTTAACTTAGAAGAATTATATGCAAAATACCCTGGCCTGAAGCATCCTCAACGCAAATCGTCAATCTTAAGAAACCTCTTAAGGCGTTACATGATTCTTCATTCGAACTATCTCACTAAAAAGCTATCAAACGCCCTAGCCTCGTTTGATGACTTACGAATTAAGGCCATTCACAACTGCCAAATCTCTCTGAATAGCCATATTCTTGATGTAGGTTGTGGTAGCGGATGGTTTATCTATGAGTTACAAGAACTGGGCTTCAAAAATAGCATTGGTATTGACCCTGGTTTAGACAAGGACATTTTTTTTAAAAACGGAACCAATCTCTACAAAAAAACAATTTTTGATGTAAATCAAAAATTTGACTTCATCTCTTTTCACCATTCTTTTGAGCATCTAGAAAATCCTGTAGAAGTACTAAAAAAAGCAGCCTCACTTCTGAAAGATGAAGGGACTTGCTTAATTAGAATTCCAAATATTGATTCGTGGGCCTTTAGATTTTTCAAAGAAAATTGGTCTGGTATTCATCCACCTTACCATTTATTGCTCCCTTCTAAAAAAGGAATGGAGATTTTGTGTAAGAACTCCGGCTTTGAAATTGTAGATATTCGATGGGAACAACTTGTTGAATCCTTTTTAAGAAGCACCTGTTACAGCCTTGGCTTTGCAAGTCACGACGAATTCGGAACTCGAACAATGTTAAAAGATAAGCCCCTAGGAAATCGGACAATTCCTATTTTCACAAAACAAGAAATTGCATTCTGGAGAGCAAAAACCAAGAAGGTCCTGGAAGACCGTCTCTCAGATTATGTAGCTTATTATTTAAGAAAAATACCCTCTAATGACTCTTAGTACGGTTTAACAAAAAATACTATCCATATTAAATCAACACGACTCACCTTCTTTCCCTTTTGAGTATATTTATATTGGACAACCAGGAATGATTCTTTAGCAGTTTAGCCAGAGCAAATAAGAAATGTATTTTATTAAAAAAAATTGGGTCTACTTTCTTCTCACGATCACTTGGTACATTTGCCCAGCACCTATTCTTGCAGGTGAAAATAAACCTTTCACAACAACCCACTATTACTTTGCCTACGGCTCCAACTTAAGCTACGATTTTCTAAAAGAGCGGCTAAAAGACGGCTCCTGGATCGATGGCTGGCATAGAGGAGGACAGCTCCCAGACCCACTTCCTATTGATATGGGATCTTTTGAACTTTCAGATTATGAGTTTAGATACTCACTCAATGTAGAACCTTTTGAAGATATAGGTACAGCAGGAAATGTCAAACCAAAAAGAGGAGCTAAAGTGTATGGCGCTGTGTATAAAATATCAGAAAAACAGCTCGCCGAGCTCGACAAATCAGAAGATGTACCTGAAGCATATGCTCGCATAGCCGTCAAGGTGCATCGAATAGCTAAACCCATACTTAACAAAAGCAGCTCTCCCTCCATTTTAACTGTGTGGGTATATGTGGGGAATCCTAAGTACGTTATTGAAGAAGAAAATCCAGACCCTGAATACACCGGCCTCATCATTCGATCAGCGTACGAACGTGCATTCCCTATCCATTATATCGAAAATCACCTAACAATAAAGTCTACTTTGCCTGCATTGTAAAAGGTAATAAGCCGATAATAATAGAACTCCATTCAAAACCACATCCATTCAGCTTATTTTCACTAAATGGTATAAGTACACCTCTTTAGAGATCTCCTGAAAAATAGCTCTCTATTTTTGATTATGCACATTTTTTAGGGTGCTTTGTCCTTCTCGATAAATATCTGTGAGAGATCCTTGTGCTTGAGGATAGACTGTAATTTCCGAGATGTTCACATGTAAAGGCCTTGTCGCACAATAAAGAACAAGATCTGCAATATCTTCTGCAACTAACGGCGCAAAACCCTGATAGAATTTTTTAGCCTTCTCTTTGTCATCCCATCTGACTTCGCTAAATTCAGTCTCTACAGCACCTGGCGCAACTTCACTTACCCTGATTTTCGTCCCTTGTAGATCTAAACGTAAAGAAGTACTCAATGCCTTAACTGCATGCTTTGTCATGCTGTAGACATTCCCACCAGCATAACATCCTTGCCCTGCAATTGATCCTAGATTGATAATATGTCCGCTATTTCGCTCAATCATTGAATCTAAAGCAGCTTTTGTGACATACAAGAGCCCCTTCACATTAGTATCGATCATAACATCCCAGTTCTCAAGCTTGGCATCCTGTAGCTTATCTGTAGAGAGCGCTAAGCCTGCATTATTCACAAGAATATCTATAGCAATCTTCTCTTTCTTTAAAAACTCAAAGGCAGCTGCAACTTCTTCTTTTTTCTGCACATCGAGCTGAATAGGCGTAACTTTTATCTTGTATGTTGTGGAAAGCTTCTCTGCAAGCGCCTCTAAACGATCAATCCTTCTTGCAGTAATGACAAGATGTACCCCTT
The DNA here is from genome assembly GCA_028293095.1 of Chlamydiia bacterium. Classification (GTDB taxonomy): domain Bacteria; phylum Chlamydiota; class Chlamydiia; order Chlamydiales; family FEN-1388; genus JAHFTM01. The sequence continues at coordinate 10,329 of JAQGPK010000180.1, forward strand.
GTGAGGCAAATAACTCAGCACACGCTCTTCCTATGCCGCTCGACGCTCCGGTAATCAGAGCGGTTTGACCTGAGATACTATACTTTTTCATACTCTTCATCCTCGTACAGAAATAGGTGTTCTTCTCTCCTATTTCCAAAATTTCTCATAAAAATAATTGCTGAACACGCGCGCTATCAATATCTTGATTAAGGCAAATTTCAAAAAAATAGAGGAGTTGCCAGGCTTGTGTTTTCTTGGCTTGAGGGCTGTCAGTAGTATCCCAAGGAGGGTAGACTCGCATCGCCCGTTTTCCACCTTTTCCTTCTTTCGATACAATATCTTGCGCGCACAATACAGCTTTCGGAAAAACAAACTGGCCAAAGTGTGATGATGTGCGGACACTCACAATAAAGAAATCAATAGGATCTGCCATATCAAAGGGCATAATAGGCCCATCTCCAATTCGCTTCCAAAACGTTACAAACTGGCCTATTTTTATAGGTGTACTTTTTGCCACACGAAACTTAATCTTTCGAGCGTTCATTTCAAAATCATAAGCGGCATACTCTTTGCTTTCAGTCTCTGGTATAAAATTGCAGCTTGTGAGCCCACTTGGCTCGTACGCAAGCTTTTGAGAAGCTAAAAGATCTGGATGTATCACGTAGACCTACTTTTATTTATTGAAAAAGAGATGTTTTCGTTTTTGGAAAATCTCATAGAGGAAAATAGAGCCCGCTGCGGCGATATTCAAAGAGGTAAATTCATGGGCTACAGGAATGTGTACAAACTGGTCAGCTGCTAGCTTATAGCCTGCGCTCACACCTCTCGTTTCATTGCCTAGCACTAAAAATAAGAGCTCTTGAGTGCAAGAGATCTCTTCAAGAGAGATAGCTCCCTTGTCACCTGATGCAATAATAGCAACCTCTCTTTCTGCTTTAATAGTCTCTATTTTCTCTAAAAATTTACTCACACCTTCGACTCTGTAGATAGGAATCGAAAAGAAAGTCCCGACGCTTGCTCGAATGCACTTAGGATCATATTCATCTGCTGCATGTCCTGAGAGAACCACAGCCGTTGCGCCAAAGCAGACAGCCGAGCGGATCATCATTCCTACATTACCTGCGCTTTTCGGCTCATCCAAAACGATAACGACATCTTGTGTGGAGGGTTGATAGGATAAAAAAGGGCAACTCCTTGTCTCTGCAATCGCAATAAGCTCAGAGTTCTCTGCTTTATCAATAATCTTACCCATTAAAGCATCCGTCACTTCATAGGCTATATCATAGCGCTCTTCTTGAAGATGCATTTTCGCCCAATCGGAGAGAGGTTGATCTTTGCTATAAAAGAGACTTTTAATTTTCCAGCCTTTACTGTAGGCCTGATCAATCGCAATCCGCCCTTCTAGAATACACTCTTGATAGTGATAGCGGCTATTTCGAGAGTTACGAAGCGTGATGACCCGCTGAATTTCGTTCGTTTCTTTGAATACCTTACTTACTTTCATACGAATCATCTACTCAGCTATACGATTATAAAACAAAAAATTATAGAGCAAACTCCGAGAGAATTCAATCAATTAGCTACAATTCCTTTTAATTGCGTAAGATCCCAAAATGGCATAAACTGAGTGAATATTCACAAGAAAGGAGGAGTTATGAATAAAAGCCCTACCTGGATTCTCGTTATGAATGGTTCAAGAGCTAAGGTCTATCAGCTCACAACGTTCCCTAAAATAGCAGAGGTAACTACCTTTGAACACCCCGAAACCCGTCTTCATACGCATGATGTCTATTCATCCAAACCTGGCCGAGTCTTTCAAAGAGGAGGTTCAACGCGTCATGGGTATGAAGGGACGGAAGAGTATAAAGAAATTGAAAAAGAAAAATTTGCCAAAACTCTCGCTCACCATTTGTCGACTGCCTTTCAGAAGGGTGAGTTTTTACGCCTCTATATAATGGCAAGCCCTGCACTGCTGGGTAGCTTACGTAAAGTCATCGAGCCGCAAATCTACTCATCTGCAGTGGTTGGAGAGATCGCAAAAGACATGACAGCTCACACAGTCGCTGAAATCGAAGAGCACCTGACCAATCTCTAAAGACCGGTCAGATATCTTTTGATTTTACAAGAGCTCAATCGCAAGACCTGCAAGCTCAGATCGCTCGGTCTTTTCTAAGAACATGTGTCCGTAAATCGGCTGTTGCAAAAATTTACCGACTGTATAGGTCAGGCCATTCGAGTTCTTGTCTAGATAGGGATTATCAATCTGTGTAGGATCGCCTGCTAGGACAACCTTTGTGTTTTCTCCTGCACGTGAGATGAATGTTTTGAGCTCATGGGGCGTTAAATTTTGCGCCTCATCGATAATGATAAACATTTTTGGAAGAGATCGCCCTCTAATATAGGTCACCGCTTCCATTTCAATTTTTTTGCTCTCTAACACCCATTTTAACGTATCAGTTGGCTCGTCCCCTAAAGAGGCGCAAAGAAATTCAAGGTTATCAAAAATAGGCTGCATCCAACTTGAGAGCTTCTCCTCTTTGGTTCCTGGAAGATATCCTATATCTTTACCAAGGGGTACAATGGGTCTGGAAACTAGAATTTTAGTGTAGACACCTTCATCATAGACTTTACGAAGCGCACAAGCGAGTGCGAGCAGTGTTTTGCCAGTACCAGCAGGACCCATTAAAGTTACAAGTTTAATATCATCGCGAAGAAGCGCATCGATTGCACATTTTTGCTCCACGTTTCGTGGCTTAATACCCCACAAAGCAGGAATTTTAATAAGCGGTTCAAGACAATCTTTAACGCTATCATAACGAGCGACAGCTGATGAATTTTCAGGACAGGTAAGAATAAAATATTCATTTGGCCGTGCTTCTAAATCAGGAACTTTGAGTACACCATCTTTATAAAAATGATCAATCATCGTCTTTTCAATCTCTAGAGTGCGTACCCCACGAGCAATCGTATCATAGGAAAATTTTAAATTTTCATAATCTTCCGCCTCTAAT
>JAQGPK010000213.1 GCA_028293095.1 Chlamydiia bacterium
TTAAAAACGAGGCCATGAAACGCGAAGAGTTTTTTAGAACAGCAGATCGTCTGATGAAACAAGGATCTTTGTTTGAATAATCCTGTTGAAGACAATTACAAATTACCCTACTATTAAAGATATAAAAATAGTTTTAACTCTAGGCATTTATGACACAAAAAGGATTATTTGAGCTTGATTGCAGAAGCTGCAAAAACCCTATTCTCTTTACTCTCGAAGACCTCTCCCGAACTGTTGCTTGTAAAAAGTGCCATAAAGCGTATGGATTTGGAGATGAAAAGCTCAAACGCCAACTAAAACAATTTGAAGGCCTCTGCCGCCAAATCCAAGAATCCAAAGAAATCTTAGGAAATGCAGCTGTTGCCGTCACTGTTGGCAAAGAAGAAGTAAAAATTCCTTTTAAACTCTTACTCTCTCGTCTACAATCAACCTTAGATCTACAAACAAGCGAAGGCGAAAAACTCGTGATTAACTTTAGAATCGAGCCTGCAACCCAACAATAGGATATTAGAGCATGCCCAATCAATTAGAACAGCTTAAATCAATGACAACAGTTGTTTCAGATACAGGTGATATTGAGGCAATTGCAGCCTATCGCCCGACAGATGCGACAACAAATCCAACTCTCATCTTACAAGCTGCCCAAAAACCAGAATATCGCTCTCTGATTGAAAAAGCCATTGCAGACACAAAACAGACAACTACTGCCTCCAAAGAAGAGCATAAAAACCTGCTACTTGACCATGTTTTTGTAAATTTTGGTCTTGCTATTCTTAAACTTATACCGGGTAGAGTTTCTACTGAAGTAGACGCTCATATCTCCTTCGACACCAAAAAGAGTGTTGAGCGTGCTCGCTCCCTCGTTCAACTCTATGAAAAAGCAGGCATCCCGAAAGAGCGTATCCTGATTAAGCTCGCAACAACCTGGGAAGGTATTCGCGCCGCGGAGATTCTTGAGATGGAAGGCACTCACTGTAATATGACGCTCCTCTTCTCGCTTCCACAAGCGATTGCCTGCGCAGAAGCAAAAGCTACCCTTATCTCACCTTTTGTAGGCCGCATTCTTGACTGGTATAAGAAGAATGATGGCGTCGCCTCCTACCCTCCTGCACAAGATCCAGGAGTAGTATCTGTCCGCGCCATCTACAACTATTACAAAAAATTTGATTTAAAAACGCAAGTAATGGGCGCAAGCTTTCGAAGCAAAGATGAGATTACTGAGCTTGCTGGCTGTGATCTTCTTACGATCGCTCCAAAGCTCTTAGAAGAACTTCAATCAAGTAGTGAGCCGCTCGTCCGAAAGCTGGTTCCTGAGACCGCAAGGAATGAATCCATTGAGAGACTGCAGCTCAATGAAAGCGCATTCAGATATCTCTTTAATGAGAACCCGATGGCGGTTGATAAGCTTGCTGAAGGCATTCGCAACTTTGCCAAAGACTTCAACAAGCTCGAAGAGTATATCAAGAAAGAGTTTCCTCACGCAGGGCTGTAAAGAAAACCTCTATTTTACCATATACTCAATTCCTGAATCATCGATTATTTTATACTTTCTACAATCGGAGAATTCAATATTTAATTTACTTAAAAGGCTCTGATTTATTGTTATGCGATCCCACCCACTATAACATGAAGCAATCAATGCATCACTCACGACATACTTAGAGAAAACTTTTTTTTCTGCCACAGAAAGAGGAGGAATAGAATAGCCACCATGTGCATAGACACTCGTATCTAATCGTTGAGGACGCAATCGCATTTCTATTTGAAACGCACATGCAGGAAGAGTCTTTAACATTGTAACCAAGGTATGGCTATACTCACCCAAATGTTTCTTATCTATGGTTTGATTAGAATTAATATCTAAACTATTCCATTTAAATGGCATTTTTAATGAAATTTTTTTGAAATAAGTTACTAAACCCTCATCTTGAATTGCTTTAACGATTTTTATTATTTCATCATCGAGAAAAGTGAAGAAAATAAGAGTCCTATCTTTTATGTCTATAGGAAAGTGAGGTGCAAACTTCTTCCCTATATCGCTTAATGCAATTTTCAAATAGTCGAGAAGCATTGGCTCTAAAAGCTCCGTTTCATATCCCTCTTTTAATAAAGGCTGAACGACTTCTTTAAAAAAGGCTGCATCCTTTTTGCATTTGTCCTTTACAAATTGTAGCAAAATTTTCTTAGTAAATGCAGGTATTGGTGAAGAAGAAGAGGAAGAGGAACGTACACAACGCTCAAGTTCTACAGCTATCTCTTTTGAAGATACCTTTCCAAACTTCCATTTTCCATACATTTTTTCAACTACTGCCATATCATCTTTCGACATGGTTTGTAAGTCACTCATCTGCGCGCAAATATTCAGAGCAATGCGCATAGCTACCGTTTCCTCACCGCGATCTATAGCTACCGATAAAATGGTAAAACAAGAGCTCAAAAGTTTTGGTAGTTGATACTGATTTGCAAAGTTGAGTACTTCATCAATATTCTGCGTTGTGATTTTACTTTCATAAGAAGCATCACCTTTCAAAAAGGCAATCACCGCTACAATGGAATCTTTTCGCTTAAATCCTTTAATTTGAAGAACTCTTTCTTGGCCTTCAATGAAATGACCTGTACGCGAAGCAGAAAGAGCTTCACTTTGTAAATCAGCACGTGCAAGAAACAAGGGGAAATCTTCCTCTATCCCAGCATCTGCCTCTTCTTGATCTAATCCCCGCTTCTCTTCTTTTCCGGATGCTTGTTGCTCGTTTTCTCTCTGAAAACTAAGGCAAACTGGTTGTAGATGAGGATCCA
>JAQGPK010000217.1 GCA_028293095.1 Chlamydiia bacterium
TAGAAGGCAAAACAAGCAAAGTAGAAATCAGCCATTTACGAAAAAAACAGATGAAAAATTTTCTTTTAGCTCTCTTTGTCTCTCAAGGCATCCCTATGCTCCTGATGGGTGATGAATATGGGCATACAAAGAATGGTAATAACAATACCTGGTGTCATGATAGCAAACTCAACTGGTTTTTATGGGACAAATTACATGGTAAGAAAAGCTTGTATGAGTTCACTCGAAAACTGATCCATTTTCGAAGAGATCAGCCACTTTTTCATCATAAGAACTTCCTTGAAAAGGATGCCGTTGACTGGCATGGCGTACTCCCCTTTCAACCAGATTGGAGCTTTACATCCAAACTTGTTGCCTACACACTCAAAGATCATGAGTGTCATAATGATCTTTATATAGCCTTTCATTCAGGTGATAAGCCTCTCGAAATTACCCTTCCTTCTTTAATCGGAAAGAGAAAGTGGTGCTGGGTGGTTGATACGGATGCAAACATGGGCAAAGACTTTATAGATCCTGCAAATCGACAAAGCATTCACTCTGAAAAGCTACGCTTTGCTCCCTATTCTGCCATCATGCTTATTGCAAATTAAATTTTCGAATTATAACTATAAATAACTATTTATAGTTATTTTTTATGAACAATATTTGATATTTTTACTATTAATTAAAAATAAAAAAGAACGACGCATACTCAATCGAAAGATTCTTCCAAGACAAAAAAGAGCAAGAGCCGTATAGTTTTCCTTTATTAGATAGGAATAACTACATGCAACGCTATACACCACTTGTCATTGCTCTGATTCTTTGTAGCCAAAAACCCGCTCTTTTTAGTGAAGAATCGCAGTCGCCAAGTCTACTTCAAAAAAAACTTGATGTAGAACTTGTTGAACCTACCTATAAAAACGGAATACTTTCGACAACGAAAGGTGGTACGATCAAGGGTAGCGACCTCTTTTTACAAGCGCGCTCCATTCAATATATTAAACGTATAGAGGCGGGACAGCCTGTCCATAAAATTCTCGCAGAAGGCAATCTCTTTTTCCTTTTTAAGGGTCGAGCCTATACTGGTGAACGAATCGAAATCGATGCGGATCAAAGATCGTCTGTTATTTACAACGGCTGCTCGACAATCGAGCCTTGGTATGTGGGCGGTGAAAAAATTGAATTGGATTCTGACGGCGCGGGCACCATTCACAATGGCTACATGACCACAAGTGAAAACAACAAGAGTGACTGGAGTATTCAAGCGCGCACCGTGAATCTTTCAAAAGATACCAAAATGAAGGCAAAAAATGTAAGCTTTTACTATGTAAAAATGCCCATTTTATGGCTGCCAGCGTTTTCTTCAAATCTGAAAACAAGTAGCGGACTGCCTTTTAGACTACGCTTTCGCTGGGGCGGCAGTATCGGCCCTCGTATAGGCATCACCTATGAGCTGTATCACCGTGATCATTTTAAAGCTAATCTACTCTTTGACGTCCTTTTAAAAAGAGGTTTAGGTGGTGGTGTTGCCACGCACTATCATAACCCAAATGGGAAGGAAAAACTCTTTACATATAACTATGTAGCGCATGACATTATCAGTGATAAAGAAAACAAATGGCTTCGATATCGCTTTTTAGGCCAATATGATAATAAGTTTCTTAACGATGATATCGATTTTAAGTTAACCTATGACAAGCTCTCTGATCTAGGGATGCGCTCAGACTACATCAATACAGAGCTTTCATCGACTAGAATTCAGCCAACACAAGCACGCTTTAGTAAAGGGACCGAGGATTGGAGGTCCAGCCTGAATACGAAAATCCGGCTCAACACCTTCCAGACAATTAAGCAAGAACTACCTCTTTTTCAATTTAACTCAAGACCCTTTGAACTTGGCGCCTCACACATCCTTCTTGCCAACCGTTTTAATGCAGGGTATCTTGCCTATAAATACTCAAGACAAACAAAACGTGTTAGTAATGTACGGGATTTTCACTCCTCACGTGTTGAACTTGGCCAGAAACTCTATCGCAACTTTCTCTTCAATGGAATTAGTTTCACCCCGCACATTGGCTACAATGCGATCAGCTACAATAATAGTCCTCAAGGAGATGCGAGGGTACTTGCAATCGGTAAAATAGGAGCAGAGTGTCATACCCGTTTGATTCATCCTCTTACACATGGAAGCGATGCTCTTGAGCCCTATGTCGACTATCAGTATTATACTGACCCTACAGCATCGCCTCATAAACACTATCTGTTCGATCTTCAAGATGGATGGCATCGGGTGAATCAGCTCCGTTTTGGTACTCGAAACTTCTTCACTTGGAATACAAATGATGACTTTTTAAGACGTCTTTATATAGACCTCTATGGTAGAGCCTTTTTTAACACACCAACACTTCCTAACTCCATTCCACGCGTGTATACAGATATCAATTTTAAGGCAACACCCTACACTTCCTACTTTACCAATGTAGCTTGGGATACCAAGCGCTCAAATCTCGATCACATTAATATCGGAATTGAAAAAACTGTTACTGATAACGCAGCATTTACTCTCGAATATCGTCATCGTAGCGCCTTTGCCTGGAGAAAGCTCGATCAAGATAATTTCATTATTGATTCTTTCCGTAAAGAATCTACTCTTCGCCACTCTCAAATGTCAGATAGACGAGATGCTATTCTTGCAAAAATCTTCCTGCGTTTGACACCGACTCTTGTCGTCGAGCTGCAAACGGTGCAAGGATTTCATAGAAGAAAGCATCCAAAATATGGCATCTATAGAGTCGATGTAAGCACGCTACTACGAGGTGCACTCAAGCTTAACCTAGCTTGTGAAAAGCGTACTGGAGATAAAGGCGTACACCTCTCCTTTGATGTGTCGCTTGGCATGGACAAACCGCATGGATCTAAATTCAAGCGAATTGGCCAAGGCAACTACGATAACTAATAAATAAAGCGATTCTATGACAACGAGAATACCCTCAACTTTTACGATTGATTTAGGCACGCAAAAATTAGATTTTGATACAAAAAAACAATGTACACTAGCAAAAAAAAGTTTTGCTGATCTTATTAAACGGTATGTAACTAATACCCCTTCACATCCTTACGCGCTTGCCGTCCTCGAAAATAAAAAGAAATTTTATTTTTTTGATGCAACTACCTATTCCGAGTACTATGCAAGCGAAAGTATTCGTCAGGGATCAAAATGTAAACTATTTATAAATCCAAAAACATTCGTACTTGCAGAGAAAATTCATATTGTCGTCATGAAAAGTATATCTGAGGGTTTTTCACTTCTAGCCTCTGCCAACCATATTTGTCCCTATGTCGGAACGTACATCGCCTGTTGCGATTTTTACGATAAGAAAGATGCAGCACAACGCGAAATGCTCCTAACCTTACGAAAGAATCTTTTAGAGACTCTTCTAGAGCACCAGGAGGTCAAAGAGGCATTCTATTGGGCAAACTTAAGTTATAAAGAATTTCCAAACGATGCTAAAATTATAGCTCTTACTGCATTAACCTTAGCTCTCTGTCATTTGAAAGGTGAAAAGGTAGACTGTGGACCAATTAAGCAATTAATAACCAAAAGTTATAAGCTTGATTCGACCGATGTGTTTGTTAAGAAGCTCTATCAAGTAGCTCAAAGTGCTAAAGAAGATACGGAAGTACTGCTCGAAAAATTGTGCAAAATCCTTTATA
>JAQGPK010000219.1 GCA_028293095.1 Chlamydiia bacterium
ATTGATCCTGCAGTTGCCTCCGGCCCTATTGTTACTGCATTTAATGACGTTCTTTCAACTTTTATGTATTTTTTTGTAGCAAAGGTCGTGACCGGTTGGCTCTAGAGTGTTGCAAAATATGTTAAAAATGAGTACACTAAGGAGATACTAACAGAGGATAAAACCATGGCAATTGAACAAGAAGTGATTGCTATTGTCGCTGAGCAACTCGGCGTTGATAGAAGTGAAGTCACTCCAACGAAATCATTCGTAGAAGATCTCAATGCGGATTCATTAGACCTTACAGAGCTCATTATGACTCTTGAAGAGAAATTTGACGTTGAAATTTCTGAAGAAAAAGCAGAAAAGCTCAAGACTGTCAAAGATGTGATTGATTTTATCGGTATGATAAAGACTGCTAAGTAAGAAATTAGAAACTATCTAATTAAAGGTCATTTGGTGTATAAAGTACACTAAATGGCCTTTTTTTGTCCTCTTTACCGAATTTTGTATGTGCCAAATCTATACTGGCGTGTCTCTTTTTAATAAATTCTTTTACTGCTAGTTGTTTGGTTTTTATCTCGAGGTGCAGACTTATCTGATAAAAAATTTTATTAACAAATTTTTAATAGGAGATACTTATGGACACAGTGCAATTTTTAGATCATATAAAAGTTGATTGGAACATCATTATAGAAAATACGGATACAAATAAGACGGTCCGGAAGGCGCGGATTGCGGCCCTTGCGGCGCGAATTATAGGGTCAGTTCTTGCCCTATGTATGCCATATGCATTGATGAGGAGTATGGTTGCCATTACGACTGCATCTACAGCTGCTGGCGGTCAAATTGGATGTGTTGCATGGATTGTAACTGCAATTTTTGCAGCGATTTTTGCTTATGATTTAATTATTGCCGGAAATTCTCTTAGTCTATTTCTTTCACACACTATAAATCCACAACTTGCTAATGAGAATATTGTTAAAAAAGCTGCAAACGTTGCAAAAAATGCAGCCCAAGCAATCCCTGCAATTGCAAAGCAGTTGTGGGATGGTATTCCATTTGTTCTCGAAGATACGGTGCTTTGTAAGCCCATTTATAAACTGGTTCGGCATAAAAAATAGAAAAATACTAGGAGAGCGTTCGTAATCATGCTGCAACGCTCTTTTTGTCTTGGCATAAAGATAGCATTCTGTTAGAACTCTTTTATCAGTAAACAAAGTAATAAGGTTTTTATGAATCCAATAGTACAGTTTGTAAAAGAGTTACAAGTCGATTGTGGTCTTATTTTAAAAGAGCATGATAAGAATCAAGACGTTAAAAATATGAGGATTGCTTCGGTTGTATTTCGTGTTTTAGGAATTTTTATGTTGTGCTATGTGCCCTTCGCTTTTGTTACAGGAGCTATTTCAGTCGCGAAAGCAACCACATACTTTGGAGTAAGGCTTGCGCTTATTTCTTGGGTTAGCTCAACGCTTCTCGGTATTCCTCTTGCACATGATCTCATCGTTATGGGAAGAAATCAAAGTAGGCTACTTGCTCATACGCATAATCCACGTCCTGCTGATGAAAGTATAGTGAGCCGGCTTATAGGAGGCGTTTCATCAGGCATTGAAGTTGTTAAAACTGTTGGAAAAGAAATCAACCGAGATACACCATTTATGATTCATGATACTATCATATTTGAGCCATTATATACTGTGGTAGCCTCTCATATCAGGCAAAAGCAATTGGAAGAAGTAAACAGGCAACTCGCACAACAGACAGGCTAATAATTTTTGCTTAAAGTCACTACATAGGTAGGGAGTAGGCTTTTATCCTACTCCATTACTTTTGTTCTCAATTAACAACTAATTTTATAATTTGGAAATCTTATGAACTGTGCCGCATCAAACTTCACCTTATCACACCTGCCTTCACTGTCTGCCTCTTCAGAGGCAGCAAAGTCTGAAAAGATCACAACCCCATCTTCTACTCAAACTACTCAAAGTGCTGTCTCTACAGTTTTTAATCAAGTAGTACAACGCTTTAGCACTTCGTCTTCTTCCTCATCGTCTTCTTCAAAAAGAAGTGTCCAGTTTTCTTCTATTTTACCTGAATGCGAAAAAAAAGAAGGTGAGAGTAAGAATTTCATCAAACAGGCTGCAGAGTACACTCTGAATGGAAAAAACTGCCGTCCTAGAGATATAGAGGAAATGATTGAGGAGTATCCTCATTTGGAGCGACTCACTATTGATGTAGGAATGTTACAGGATAGCTCTTTAGATCTTTTAAAACAGCTTTCTAAACTTAGTAAATTGAGTCTTTGCTCTCCACATATTACAAAAGATGTCTTTGCCTATTTAAAAAATATTCCACGCTTAAAGTCACTTTGCCTTTTCAATTGCCAAAGTATTAAAAAGCCGGAGGCAAGCTCTCTCGCTGCAATGAAATTATTAGAGAGGCTTGAAATTGATAATTGTTCAGGTATACATACACCAGATCTTGTAAGTCTTTTCCTGTCTTTTCCACATCTTGGTAGTCTTAAGTTACGAATTATGCCTTGTCCAAAAGAGGTGTGTAGTGCCATTTCTTTGATGGATAAGCTAAAAATGGTTGTCATCGATAGATGTGCGGGATTTTCTGAAGAGTGCTTTACTCTTATCTGTGCTCTTTCAAGTCTGACGCATCTTTATATGGACAGCCAAAATGTTACGTTCATTTCTGGTCTTCAACAGGTTACAAATTCTGCAAACATGCAAGTGATTGTTCTTAACAACTGTGTGAATTGGACAGATGAGTGTACACGCCTTCTTTTAAAGTGTCCTTTACTAGAGCGTCTGGCTTTTAGCGGATGTGCAAACCTGAGTGATAAGTCGCTTGAATTGCTCGTAGAGCTTGAAAACCTAAAGAGTCTAGATCTTGAAAATTGCCCTTTAATTACCGATAAAGGGCTTGCCTTTTTAGAAAAAAGCGCCTCTTTACGGGAGTTACAACTTACCTATTCATGCAAGATGAGTGATGAAGTTCTTCTGCGTTTTAAAACTAAAAAAAATTTCAGCTTACAGGTTGAAGGTTGGAATCAAAAAACATAATTAAACTATGGGGGTAATCATGCATGTTACTAGTAACAATCCATGTACTCAATTGATGGCTGCAAGTGATGCAGAGCTAGGCTAGCTCGAGACCTTTATGAAAAACGGCTGAGTATAGCGCATCGAACGAGTGCAACTTCAGCTAAAGTAAATGAAGTTGCGGCGAATCTGTCTAATAATCCTAGCTCTGAAAAGAATGAAGACAAGGGAAATGGCCTTGGGAGGCCTTGAACGAGATACACCATCTTGCATACAATAAATACATGCGTGGAGGAGGGGATGTCAACCGCACTTATTTAGGATTGTGGCGTGATTATGTTGCAGGCCAAGGAAAAGAGCCTTGAAAGTTGAGATTAAAAGATCTATTCAAATTCAAAAAGAAAAAATTAGAAATGAAATTTTACGCTTTAAAGCTAAAAAATAATAACTTTACTTTAAGGTTAAATATTTGATAATATTATTATAATAATTAATATGTTTTGATATAATATTATGTTTAATTAATTAAGTAGGAGACTGTTATGAATATTTCAAGTTACAATTCCTGTACTCAATTGATCACCGCGCAAGATGCTGAACTTTCCCGACCGCGCGTAGCGAATCAGACGATTTCAAGTATGGGTCAAGAGACAAAAACTCTAGAAGTAGCCCGTACAGTTACTATTCGGTTCGCTGAACCTCAAGAGGAGCATAAAGAACTACCTGTGTCTGTGTATAGAGAGATTACTGTAGAAGATACTTGCCTGCAACGTTTCCAATTGTTGCACTTGAGCCTTACCGGATCGAGAGAGATCACCGAAGATGGGCTGCAGCAGCTTTTACAAGGACTGCCAGACATGTCACCGACTAGCGAAGCGGCTATACAAGAGCGACTGGATGCAGAACAATATGAGTTACTTAGATTTCAGGACGCCACCAAAGAAGATGATATTTATGGTTGATATGCAAAGGTGATGCTGCAGGACTTGTATGCTCCAGATGCTCCAGATTGAGATAATCATGTTTAATTATAATTATTCATAAAAACAAACTACTTTGATCTAAGTAGAAGTAGTTTGTTTTCTATTACAACGTCTGATAATAGATGTTATGGGTATTTTTTAGGGAACAAACATTTTTGGGGGCTGGCTTGCAACTTAAGCAATTTGCAAGCAAATTACACAATCACAAGCCAGCCCCGCCAAGTCAGAATAGCTTGAGGAATATGGAAGCAGTATTTTTATGCGGGATGTGCACGTCTGTATTTTGCATACATCACAGGTATTGCCACCCCCATCCATAGAGCCGTTGCTACCGGCTTCCATGTAATGGTGCAAGAATCCTCAAATTGTAAGAGTTCACTAACAGAGTTTGGTAAGATAGGTTTGAAGATGTATTGTGTTACGCAGCGAGCTGTTTGCCCAAGGAGCTGATGGATCAGTAAATCAGCTGATAGAAAACTGATAGCGGTTGCAATCACAGGTCCTACCTTGCGAACACAAGATTTATAGACAGGTCTTGTAATGTATTTAAATTCAAAAAAATCCTTTTTGAAACGCGCTTCGTTTTCTAGCTTTTCCCCAATATGAACAATGTAATTACTTAAAGATGTTATCATTATTTTTTAATTATTAATAAATGGATGAAAATTAAATGAATATAAATCAGGTTCATATGAAGCAGATCTTTTTATAAAGAATAGCTTCTCTTGAGAATACCATTGGACTTCCTCAAGAGCGGAGTTTTTATACTCTCGAATAAAAACCCCTTTTTCTATATCCCATACTTGCACTCCGTCAAATGAAGAGGTCATAAAATAGCGCGATTTTTCTTGGTGATAGATTTGATCATACTGACTCATAGTATGCGTTACAATAGTTTTTATAAGCTCTCCTGTTACAGTATTGAAAATCATAAATTTTGATTTTTGATTCTTTGGCACTATACAGAGATCATTGAGTGCTATAAATAATTGATCTGATTCGATATCTAGGTGGATGGCGCGTATTCTAAAGGGGTGTGTATTAGTGAGAAGAGTATGCATATAGCTACCTGTCCTTGTATCCCATATCCCTAGCTTTTGTTTGGATGCAAGAGGAGCAATCAAGAGGTTGTTTTTTGAAGAATACACTATGGATTTATTGGAGTGAAGATTACGTATGGTATGGAGACATTTTTTATTTTCAAAATCAAAAATTTTAACAAGGTCACATTCATTGGTAGTCGCTGCAATAAGGAGCCTTTTTTTTAGAGAATCAAACTCTATCCAGTGAATAGGTTTTCTTTGACCTTCTTCTTCTAATTTCAGGATGGTGCAGTTTTTATAATCGATGTCAGATCCATGGACTTGAAAGATATAGAGACTCCCCGCCACTGTGCCAATAAAAATGAACTGTTCTTGATACAGCAGGTAGCTAATAGGATCATCGACTTGGAAGTTTGTAAGCTCTTCAACCTTGAAGGGCATATTTTCTGATGTAGGTGTCATCTGAAAAAGTTGAACTTGTTTTTTTGATGCTGCGATAAGGTGATTATGTTCTGGGTGCACACTTAAAAACTCAATAGGCTTATAAAAATAATCAGATTTAAGACTTAGGATATTTTTTCCATCTACAGTCCAAAAATTGAGAGGATGAGTTTGAGCCTCATACTCTGCAGAGTCGCCTGTAATTACCATCTTTAATCGCGGAACATAACAAAAGGTGTGAAAACTGTTTGGCTGTTTTTCCATATTAGAGAAGGGAAAAAGATTGCGACCTGTATTTTGAATTACCGATTTTCTGACAAGACCTCGTATCAGACAGACTGTTGGAGTTAAGTAACTTGTTGTATATCTTTTATACTCTTTGTTGACGCATCGTAAAGCTAGTAAGCTTTGATTATCGAGATAATCGTTTATAGAAAATAGAACGAATTTTGGTAATAGTGTAGGCGATATTTTTTTGCTATACAGGCGCTTTATTTTTCGGCACCATCCTTGAGCCAAAAGAGTTTCAGTAGCTGTATTACTGAGCGGTTGGAGAATATTTTGATTAAGAAATGAGAGAGTGTTTGTTACATATAAAAAAGCCATAAGCCCTAAAGAATAATCTAAATACAAACAGATTATCTTACTATAGGATTTAATTCAACTGCTGGAAACTTTGATTACTACGAGTAAACATTACAAAATAGTACAAGGAGGAGATGTGCAGCACGAACCATCAAGGTATTGATCGACTTCTCCTGGCACTTTTTCCAGATAATCCAAGGGAATATTTTTTGTGTATCTTGAGTCCATACTTTGGATTGCTATGCAACTTACGGATATTATAAATTTTCGTCTTTTCTCAGAATCTACCAGTGAGTCTTTAAGATTCGTATCAACAAATTTTTCTGCTCTTTTAATAACATCTTTTAAGGAAATATTTTTAGTTTGTTGACTGAATGGTGTAAAGTATTTTGTGATGTTTCTAAGCAGCTTGATTTGACGCCGCTCTCTCTTTAGTATTATTTCTCTGTCTTCTAGGCGTGGATGATCAATGATAGTTTCTAAACTATCTGTTCTTTGAGAATTATTTATCCCTGCTGGTTCAGGTTCTGGCAAAACTTCTGGCAAGATCTCTTGATCTGGTTGATCAGAAAATGAGACACAGCTTACGAAAGAATCATAGCTATACGTTCTATTACCTACTATTGCGTCCATTATAGTTCACCAATTTTTTTGCCTTTAGCTATAGCTTCCATAGCTATATTTTGCAACAATCTTATGGTATGAATTAACGAAAACCGTATATATGGAATACTTCACACTATAACAAGACTGGTAGATATGCAGGCATGGGTATGGCTATTGATTGCGATCTGTTTTGAGGTTGCAGGAACAGTATCATTAAAAATTTCTAATGGTTTTGCAAATCTCATTCCCACAATTGGGACATTCTTTTGCTATGGAATAAGCTTTATGACTCTCGCTTTTGCACTGAAGAAAATGGATATTAGCCTTGCCTATGCTATCTGGGCAGGAGTTGGAACGGCAGTTATCGCCTGTATAGGAGTTCTCTATTTTGATGAGCCTGTATCCATACTAAAAGTACTTTCACTAAGCTTTATTATTTTAGGAGTTATTGGCCTGAATTTAGTTACAGCGCATTAATAGACAAAAATTCATCCAATGGCTTTATTATATATTAGAACCATTGGATGAGTTATTATAAAAATTAATCGACTTCTGGGTTTTCTCCAACTACTTCAATACGTGGCGTTGGCAAAATGGCATCAAAGTGTGTGGCTGCTTCTCGATACAGTAAAAAATGTTCATCGGCTGCATGAGGATTTGCTTGATATCGAATTGCAGAGTTTCTATTTACTCTCCCCTCTTGAGCAACCTTTTCT
>JAQGPK010000023.1 GCA_028293095.1 Chlamydiia bacterium
CTAATCCCTCTTCTGGAAAATCAACCCACGCTTCAATGATGGCAGCGGCATCTGTAAGTCTTTTTTGAAAGGAGAGTACTTTCCTTGAAAGCGCTCCTTCAAGCTGACATGATGCAATCTGTAGAGCAGATTCATTTTTAGCATGGATGAGGGATTGAATGGCCTCTGCTTGCGCAAGATCAATTTTACCATTCATATAGGCTTGAAAGCTAAACTCTCCAGGAGAGGCTGCACGAGCACCTGCCTGAAGTGCAGCTTCTAATACCCTTCGAGTGATGAGTCTGCCACCATGACACTGAATTTCAACGGTATCCTCACCTGTAAAAGAGCGCGGGGTACGCATGACAGCAACGAGCACATCATCAATCTTTCCACCTGCTATGTCACGTATTTGACCAAAATGAAGTGTATGGCTTTGAAATGTTTCAAGTGGTCCTGAAAAGATTTTTGCGGCAATTTTTAGCGCTTCTTTTCCCGAAATACGAATAATGGCAATGCCGCCCTCTCCAGGTGGCGTTGCCACCGCGGCGATAGTTTCATGAGGGATGTAGGGCTGATGAATAAATTCCATAATGTAACAAGTATAGCAGAATGTGTAGCTTTTTACCCTAAATTCATTGCCTGTAGCTGTTTTGCTAGAATCTCCTTCTCTGCACTACGTTTTTCCATCTCATTCATCAAAGCTTGAGCTGTAGGAAATTCACAAGTCTCTTGAGCCCGTCTTTGTTTTCTACCCAAGTTTTGAATTTTCTGATCAATCATCCTTATTTCGTTCCTAATCACTAATCCTTTATTAACTTCAGGAGACAAAGAAGAAATCCCACAATCTACTGCTGATGGATCAATCCCTATAATTCTTAAAGTAGAACGGTTAGGAAAATATTTTCTTGCATCACGTTCAGTGATTCCCTGTTGCCCATTAAACGTGCATGAAGTCAACTTGAGAAGAGAAATATTTGGAAAACATTTTGCCACCCAGTGAAGCGCATCAGATGTTAAAGCAAAGCTCGAAAGATCTAATTGGATGCATGTATGGCCATGATCTCTCAAATATGTTCGAAGATAAGAAGGATCTAACTTCCAGCGATCATAGCCAACTTCTTTCAAGATATCTTCAGCTAAGTAGGAAATGATAAGGGCAACAAGCTCTCTTGGAAAACTTTGTAGACCTTTTTTGACATATTCTACCGCCGTCTCTACTCTCTGGGCTGAAACTACCAAATCACAAGCTCTATCTACAGAAATCATAACTCCCTCCTTATAAAGTATATTTTATAATATAAAGAAACGCTGCCTCTCGGATGAGACAACGTACTAAGTCCCCTTAAAAGATACAATTACTGAGATTTCTTGATAGCCTCTATCTACTTGAGTTCCTTGACTAATTCTGCTCTATCATTCCAATGTACCTGTTGCAAAGTTTCAATATACTTTACAAAACCCCATTCCTCTCTCACTATCTTGTCGCTTTTTACATCTTCAAGTTGGCGCACCTGATCATCAATCTCATTTACTTGCTGATTGGGTTCTAAATGACTCCGAACTGGTAATGCGCGCTGTACAACATTTCCTAAGTGTTCATTAAATACACCATTCTTAAAAGTAAGCTTCATAATTTTTGGAAAATAGGATACCATCCGTTGAAGAGCTGAAGATGTCAAGGCTACTTGAGAGAGATCAAACGTACTATAGGTATGGCCTTGTAAAGATAAATACTTTGCTACCAAAAGTGGTATTCCTGATAAATCAGAGCCACCTGCTTTTAATATATCTACTGCGAGATAGGAGATAACAATAGCTGTTAGACCCTCTGGAAAACAACGTTCCGAAAGAATTTTTATAGCTGATTCCGCAGAGGCAACACTAAACTCACCTTGATTTACAGGAACTAAAGCAGAACTCATTGTATTTAAATTATTCATCTTAAACTCCATTTAATTTATAATTATGATTAATAATCATAGTCATTAAATTAGATAAAATCCATTTTTTTTCTTTCATGTAATCTCTTTGACAAGAATAGGTTAGCTTTGTACACTTAGTTTTTTCATCTTTTTAAGAGACCATTTTATGGGTAAATACCTAACAACTCTTTGTCTTTTTTTTGGATGTGTAGCATCCACAGTGCAGGCTGAAACCAAAAAGCCTTCTTCGCCAGTAACAGTTGAACAAATTACTACCGAAATTACTGAACTTGATGCACTCATTAAAGCAACCGAAAACAACCTAGCAAGACAAAAACAGCTACGACCATTACTTGAAGAGTATCGAAAAATCGAAAAAGCATGTCTCAGCAAACCAAGCGACACAGCGCTCCTCTTCAAACTTGCAAAGCAAGGAAAAATCGTCTATGAGGCGATTCATGAAACGCATCTTACCGCCTACTTTAAGCCTGAGTTCATCCAAGAACTTCACAAGTTAAAGACAATTGCAGACAAGAAAAGCATTCCACCTGCCAAATAAGTTGTATACAAGACGATGCAATCTGTCCATTATACCAATAGAAAAACTGGCAAGATCGAAAAGGAAAACGTCTATTTCGAAGAGGTCATTCGCTTTCTGTATGGGAAGACTTTTTTTAGTAAAACCATTGGCCGTTTTCTTTTACACTCGATGGCCAAACACCCTTTTTTCTCTTGGCTATTCGGCATTTCCCAAAGCCGCCCTGCATCCAAAAGTAAAGTCCTTCCATTCATCAAGCGCTATGCAATGGATACAACAGAGTTTAGAGATCAAGCTGAGGATTTCAGCTCATTCAACGATTTCTTCATTCGCCATCTACGCCCTGAATGCCGCCCGATAGCTGCAACTGATGCCATCATCCCAGCAGATGGCCGCTATCAATTTTTCCAAAAAATAGGCATCAATGACCCTTTCATGGTAAAAGGGGAACAGCTCTCTCTGGAAACATTACTACAAGATCGCCAAAAGGCAAAGCTTTTCGTAGATGGCAGCCTTGTCATCGCAAGGCTCTGTCCTACAGACTGCCACCGCTTTTACTTTCCGGTCGACTGCACCCCATCCAAAGCACAGCTAATAGAGGGCAAACTCTTTTCTGTGAACCCTATTGCCATCAAAGAGAATCCTTGGATTTACTATAAAAATCGCCGTGTGATCACCTATCTGGAAACAGAAAAATTTGGAACGATCGCCTACTTAGAGATTGGCGCTACTAACGTTGGCTCGATCAAACAGACCTATACTCCAGATACCTTCTACCCGAAGGGTAGTGAAAAGGGCTATTTTAACTTTGGCGGCTCTGCGCTCATCATTTTATTCCAAAAAGACCGCATTCAATTTTCAGAAGATCTTCTGAATCTCATGAAGAATGATCTCGAAATCCGCTGCCTAATTGGCGAGTCCCTCGGAAAAGCTTAGAATATTCAACTAGTTACAACATCATTCAACTCTTTTTTAACGCAAAGAAGCGAGTGAGACGCAAAGAGAGCAAAAAGGCTTTTATAGTGTATAGTAATCGCATCTTTTGGAAAAAACCACGAAGTGGTACTTTGCCACGCAAGTGGCTACAGTTGTTAGCCATAGGTGACGAAGGAACCTATGGTATATTCAGGAGAGAGAATTAGAGCCAGGAACTGGCGACACTTGATCAAAGATACATTAGAAAAAACCTCTCTTTTTTTATTTTTAACGCAAAGAAATACAGAAGACGCAAAGGCGCAAAGAATAGCCTTACAACGTATAGTAGAGGATTTTTAATTATTTTTTACCACAGAGGATACAGAGATCACAGAGAGGGAGTTCTGCAATTCTTCTCTATATGAAGGAGTAAATTTTTCTCGTTTTTTTCCCTAAATATTGGGTCCAATATACCACTATAATAGTAGAGAGGACCCCAAAATTTGGGCCACTCAATTTACTCCTTTTTGATAGGATTATCTATCTTAGTGAACTAAAGTGTTACCTATGTTGGTAAACTGGACCCAAAAACACCTCTCTGTGTTCTCTGTGTTCTCTGTGGTAAAAAACTTAAAAATACCTCCACTATACGGTGTGTGACTACTCTTTGCGACTTTGCGCCTCACTCGCTCCTTTGCGTTAAAATAAAAAATAATAGAAGACCTTTCTTCATCTTCCTTACCCTAACGCAAGCTCCATCTGCTGGTAGCGCTTAAACTGATCGCGCGCACGAGCCGCATCTTCAAAGCGAAGATCTTGCGCCGCTTGCTTCATCTCTTTCTCGTAGGCTTTGATAAGAGAGCGGATCTCTCTCAGTGTCAGCTCTTCAATAACTTCATGCTTAGAAATATGTTCAGAGATCTCTTTCTTCGCCTCTTCTACCTTTTCTTCCATCGCGTGAAGTAAACTAAGCTCTCGAATGACGGTGCGTGGAGTGATGCTGTGTGCACGGTTATACTCCTCTTGAATTTGACGTCTTTTCTCAGTAATGGCAAGAGTGCGTTTAATGGAGTTCGTTTGCCTATCGGCATACATGATCACCCTTCCATTTGCATTGCGTGATGCGCGACCACATGTTTGTACAAGCGCCGTTTCACTACGCAAAAAGCCCTCTTTGTCTGCATCAAGGATAGCAACCAGGGTCACCTCTGGGATATCAAGACCTTCTCTCAAAAGATTAATACCTACAAGAACGTCAAAAAGGCCAGATCGAAGATCATGAATGATCTGCACACGCTCAAGCGTGTCAATATCGGAGTGGAGGTAGCGCGCTTTAATACCAAGATCTGTTAAATATTTTGTCAGCTCTTCTGCCAGTCGCTTAGTCAGCACTGTTACAAGAACTTTACCGCCTTTTTTAATCTCTGCATGAATTTCTGCAAGACAATCATCTACCTGAGTAGAGGCAGAGCGGAGCTCAATAATAGGATCAAGAAGGCCAGTAGGACGAATTACCTGCTCAATGATCTCACCTTTGGCCTCCGTCACTTCCCACTCTGCAGGTGTTGCTGAAACGTAGATCACATCATTGGCAAGCGCATAAAATTCTTCAAAATTTAAGGGGCGGTTATCATAGGCAGAAGGGAGCCGAAAGCCAAAATCCACAAGTGCTGTTTTTCGGGAACGGTCCCCATGAAACATAGCGCGCACTTGAGGGATTGTTTGGTGCGACTCATCAACAAAAAGAAGATAATCCTTTGGGAAGTAATCTAAAAGACAAGGTGGTGGATCACCAGGATTTCTCTGGCTAAAGTGACGTGAGTAGTTTTCAATACCCTTGCAAAACCCAATCTCTTTGATCATCTCAAGATCATGCATCGTACGTTCTTGAAGTCGCTGCCTTTCAACGAGTTTATTATTAGTTTCAAAATCGATAAGACGCCCTGTTAGTTCTGATTTAATCGTTTCGATCGCATGCAAACGAGTCTCTTTTGGCGTGACATAATGCGATCCTGGATAAATCGTAATGGAATCTATCAGAGAAATGAGCCTGCCTGTTAGCGGATCGAACGTCGAGAGCCTTTCGATTTCATCACCAAAGAATTCAGCACGCACTGCCATATCATCTTCATAGGCTGGCAAGATATCCACTACATCACCGCGAACACGAAATGTACATCGTGAAAATTCATAATCATTTCTTTTATACTGCATATCGACAAGTTGCAAAAGCAAGTGATCTCTCGAACATGTAGCACCTTTTTGAAGCTTGAGGTTCATCTCGCGATAAGACTCTGGCGAGCCTAAGCCATAGATGCAGGAGACTGAAGCCACGATAATCACATCACGCCGCTCAAGTAGTGAGCGAGTGGCGGAAAGGCGCATCCTTTCGATTTTATCGTTGATCGCCAGATCCTTTTCAATATAGGTGTCTGTACGGGCAATATAGGCCTCTGGCTGGTAGTAGTCGTAGTAGGAGACGAAATACTCAACTGCATTTTTAGGAAAAAAATTTTTAAATTCTTGATAAAGCTGCGCTGCGAGAGTTTTATTATGAGCTATAATGAGTGCGGGCCTTTGCACTCTTTGAATGACATTTGCCATCGTAAATGTCTTTCCAGAGCCTGTAATACCAAGAAGCACTTGCGCCTTCTTCTTGTCAGTAAGACCTTGAACAAGCTTATCGATTGCCTTGGGTTGATCCCCACAAGGCTGAAAATCTGTCTTCAGTTCAAACATACCAACCTCAAAATAGCGTGTTTAGGATCTTTACTATCAAGCCTAGGTTATAGAGGCTTTTATTAAATATTTTTAACGCAAAGGAATACAAAAGATGCAAAGTCGCAAAGAGGATCTAAACGGCTTCTTAATTATATGAGTGAAAAAATCTTAACTTAGTACACTGCCTTGTAGTCGACGATGCGCTTACTATTCTTTGCGTCTTTGCACCTTTTGTATTCCTTTGCGTTAAAAAAATAACAGACACCAATACTTATAATCCCTTGGATTTTCTGTCTCTTGCAAGACGCGAAATCTTATTCCACGTACCTGATAGCCCCATCTGACTCTTCATCGCCTTCAAGGTCTCATTACCATATTCAACCATCTTTAAGGTTCCATCATACAAGATCTCTTCAACAAGTCCCTCTTCCATCTCAATTTCTCGGCGTCTCTCTTGAATCGGCTTCAAAAATGTATTTAAGGCTTGAATGAGCTGCTCCTTCACTTCAACATCACCAACAGCTCCTTGGCGATAGCGTACCTTTAAGCCATCCACGGCTGCTTTATCAATATCAAAAACATCAAGATAAGCAAACACAGGGTTACCTTCAACAGTCCCTGGAACATCAGCTCGAATGCGATTTGGGTCTGTGTACATCGCCTTTACCTTCTTCTCTACAGTTTTTGCATCATCTGAGATGAAGATGCAGTTACCCGCAGATTTACTCATCTTCCCTTGCCCATCTGTACCAATAAGAGTTGGAACCTCTCCCAAAAGAGCTTCAGGCATTGGGAAAAAATCCCCATAGAGTTGGTTAAAACGACGAGCCACATCACGTGCAAGTTCAATATGCGCTTCATTATCCTTACCAACTGGCACTACATGTGCCTTAGGAAGCAAAATATCAGCTGTCTGAAGTACAGGGTAGCCCAAAAGTCCAAATGGAATCGTTTCGATGTCCATTTTGGCGTTCTTCGCCATCTCTTTAATGCTCGGAAGACCTTGCAAGCGATTCATACTCACAAGCATTTCAAAAAAAAGATTCATCTCATAGACTGCAGGAATTGCAGACTGCAAATAAATAGTCGATTTTTTAGGATCAATGCCGCAGCTCAGATAATCCAGCACCATCTCTTTAATATGGCTGCGACTTGCAATAATATCCTCTTTTTCTTTTTTGGTTGTCAGCATGTGAAGGTCAGCCACAAAAAAGAAGCACTCATACTGATCTTGTAATTTCACGCGGTTTTGAATAGACCCTACATAGTGGCCAAGATGTAGCCTTCCCGTAGGTCTATCACCAGTGAGTAATCGTTTCTTTTCCATGTTCACCCTACAATATTCATTTTTAGAAGTAGTTCACACACAATCAGCATACAAGAGATCCCTATAATCAGTACAAGCCCTACCTTCCCGCCAACTACCTGGTAGTCCGAAGGCATATGCAGTACATAACGCTTTCTCCACACCATGAGGGCTGGAATCAGCGCAAGTAATACAACAACCCCAAAGGCCCCGGCATACTCTAAAGCCGAGAAAAAGGCTCTCGGATAGGCAAGAGAAAAATAGAGCGGTGGCACAAAGGTAAAGAAGAAAAGCTTCCATTTGCCTTGCGCGCGATTTTCAATTTTTAGTCCATCTGCTAAAAAGTCAAACAGACTCACCGATACTCCTAAAAAGGAGGTAAGAATCACAAAGAGTGCAAAGGCCTGTGCAACCCATGAAGCCAGTGGATGGTGTGTGAGCTCAGCCAGAAGATCTGCTCCATTCAATCCTTGAAGGTACGCTGTCTCCAGACTCCAATTACCCGCAATTGGTACCATACCCAAAATGGCGACCTGCCAAAGAAGATAGGCAATAAGAGGAATGGCACTTCCAATCCAAATCGCTCTCCTCAAATCTTTGACATTTCCATGCAAATAGGTCACAAGGCTTGGAATAATGATATGAAAGCCAAAGGCAGTCATAATGGTCGAAAGCGATGAAATCATAAAGCTGAGGTTAACAGGTTTGAGATAATCCAGCTGTACATGGGGCAAGGAAAAGGCCAACAAAATAATAAAGGCGATCACAAGTCCTATCATTAGTATACGATTGATCTCATCTACGATCTTCATGCCGCGCCTTAAAAGAAGCGCAAAAGCAATCAAAAGCGGTGCAATGCACAAAATATGAGCAATGGCATGACCTGTAATCTTCTCTAAAATATTTTGAAAAATAGAGGTCGATACAGCGATATAAGCAGTATTTAATGCATAGAGCAAAAAGAGATACGCTACCCAACTGATGTATTTTCCAGTTTTTCCAAGAGTTTGTGAGGCCATGGAGATAATATTCCCCTTTGCCTCGACCGCAAGGTTGACCTCTAAAATGCAAAAAGCTGTGTAGGTGAGATAGAGCCAGCTAAAAAGCATTGTGAGTATAGAAGGTATAAAACCTGCGCGGCCTGTGGAAACAGGAAGCGCTAATATACCGGCACCAATTGTCGTACCTGCAATCAGTAAGATCGCTCCAAGTAATTTACTTACATTTGTTTTATGAACCATTATAGCGCTCCCTCTTTCAACTCATTCACTAAAGTGGCGATAAGTATAGCAAAGGAAATCAAGATAAGGGCAGCTAAAAAGAGCCGATTGCATAACTTTCTTCTCCATGCCATTAAAGCAGGCAGTACGCCGAATAGAATGACCGTGCAAAAGCCACCTGCATAATTAAGAGCGACAAGAAAAATTTTAGGATTTGTGAGTGCAACCAGAAGTGGCGGTACTAAAACCAATAGTCCTAAAAGAGCACGGTTTTTGCTCGTATCCTTGGTATGCAATCCATCTCGCAGA
>JAQGPK010000068.1 GCA_028293095.1 Chlamydiia bacterium
AAACTATTTTTTGAAAGCGCACTTACTTTTTTAATGAAGGGCATAGAAAAGCAAAAATAGCTTGTATTAGCAACCCGGTATTTGAGTTTCCCTTGGGGAGTACAAGCTATTTTTTCTGCAGGATCTATTTCAGAGTATTCAATAACGGTGAGTTTGCCATTTTGCTCAGCGATGCAGCCAACATTTTCAGTTGGATGGATTTTTTCAACACCCTCTATAGTGGCATCGGCGCTATGAATGGCTGTAACTCCAATAACCTCTGCATCAAAAGGATCAATCAAGGGATTATCGACAACCATGACAGTGACATACTCTATTCCAAGATTCTCCCAGGTGGTTTTGAGAGAAGACTCTGTAAAGTTCCAGAAAAATGAACCATTACCATCTGCGGCAGTCAGCTCTTTTCCAAGAGAGTTAAATACAGTTGTTCCATCTTCATAGGTAAGGGGTAGGCTACTTTGAGTAAAAAATGATACTTGGCTTTCTTTCAAGCCAAAAAAGGCGTGCTTTTCAAAAAACTGCACGGTAGTAGCATGATTTTCTTCGGAGGTCATAAAAGCAATCTGCAGATCATAGCCTACTTGTTTACTACAGGCGAGCGTCTTTTCAGAGAGGAGTTGAAAGAGGCTTTTCTGCTTAATGAGAGAAAAAGGGAGCGTTCCCTTAGGCCCTTCGATTCCAAGTCTTGTTCCTTGGCCGCCTGCAAGAACCACAGCGCCAACTTTTCCTTTAGATAGTAGCTCTTTTCCAAAGGAGGCGATCTCTTTATTTCCTGATGCATGATAGGAGGAAAGTGGAGAGTAGGAAGTTATAAGTTCTTTTTTCATAAGGGGAGAGTTCCTTCAAAGAAAGGGTATCTGCTGGATAACTTCATCAACCGAAATGGAGGTCATGCAGCGAAAATCAATTGGGCAGCTACGCAGGTAGCAAGGAGAGCAAGGGACATGATGATGGATCACCCTACCGATGCCGTATGGTCCAGTTTTGATATCATTTGTGGAACCAAAAATCGCAACCAGATCTTTTTTAAGAGCAGCAGCAACATGCATAGGTCCGCTATCATTTGTGATGATGAGAGTGCAGCTATTAATGAGGGCAAAGAGCTCACGTAGATTTGTTTTGCCTACAAGGTTGACAACACGAAGAGGAAGGCCTCTACAGATATCATCAATCAGAGGTTTGGAGCTTTGCTCGCCAAAATAGAGAACTCTGATCGTAGTATTTTTTAAAAGACGTTCTGTAAGTTCTCTAAATCGCTCCTTTGGCCAGCACTTTGCAGAGCCATAGGCAGCTCCAGGATTGATGCCAATAATAGTGTGGTCGCTAGAAATATCATGCGATTCGAGTAGCTTTTGAGCGCTTTTTTGTTCATCTTTTGAGATATAAATATGGGGTGATGTGTCGCTGAGAGAGATATCGAGAGGTGCGAGTAATTTTTTATACGAGATAACGAGGTGCTCTTTTTCATAATTGTCTGCATATGGTACTGGCTCGGTGAGAAGCGCTTTACGAAAATGGCCCGGATATCCTATGCGAGAAGGAATTTTAGCACGATATAATTGCCAAGCAGATGAAAAAGAGCCTGTAAGGAGGATTCCAAAGTCGTAAGAAGAGGAGGAAAGTAGCTCAGTAATACGCTTTGTTTCTTTACTTTTTAGAGCACCTTTTCGCGAAAAGGTGATAGCTTCATCAACGTAAGGGTTGCCTTGAAGGAGAGTAGCTATCACATCTGAGGAGAGGGCTGTGACTTTTGCATTAGGATAGGATCTTTTCAAATCTTCAAGGACAGGCGTTGCCATAACGGCATCCCCCAACCAATTTGGCATACGCACAAGGATTTTTTTCTGAGTGCAATCAAGAGGGTTTTGCATAAGTACTTGAAATTACCTTGAGTTTTAGATATTTTACACAAATATTTTTGTAAACACAAGGGGACTTAACTATGAGATGCTGGTCTCAACGAATTTTTTGGTGCATCTGCGTTCTGGCTTCTTTTTTATCGCCAGTAGAGACTTCTCTTCGCGCTGAAAATATTGATATAGTCTATACCTGGGTTGATGGCTCAGATACAGAGTGGCAGGCATTGCGAGACATGTATCATACCCTTTATCGTCCATTTTTAATTAATTATGATGCCAATACAAAAAATAGATACCGTAACCGGGATGAATTAAAGTATTCACTACGTTCTGTCTATCAGTTTGCTGATTTTGTGCATCATATTTATATTGTGACTGCAGGGCAGAAACCAGTTTGGCTAAAGCCTCATCCTAAGATTACGATTGTCAGTCATCGAGAAATTTTTCTGAAAGCAGACGATCTGCCTACCTTTAATTCTCAAGCGATTGAATCAAATTTGCACCGTATTCCTAATCTTGCTGAAAAGTTCATTTATCTGAACGATGATGTGCTTTTTGGTGCAAAGGTGGCACTGAGCGATTTTTTCACAGATACAGGGTTAATTCGAGTGAATTTAAGTGAACGCAAGGTATCTAAAAAGCCTTTAGTGGTTGGCGAATGTGCCTATAATAGTGCTTGGAAGAATACAAATGCTATTTTGAATATCTATTTTAAAAAGGAAAAACGGTTTAAGCTCTGTCATGCGCCATTTGCCTTAAAAAAGTCGATCATGCAAGATGCTGAACAGCAGTTCCCTTATGTATTTCAGGCGGTATCTTCACATAAATTCCGTATGTCTTCTGATTTTACTATGACAAACGGCCTTGTTCAGTACTATGCCCTCTATACAAAAAGAGCAAAATTTGGAAGAGAGCCATC
The DNA here is from genome assembly GCA_028293095.1 of Chlamydiia bacterium. Classification (GTDB taxonomy): domain Bacteria; phylum Chlamydiota; class Chlamydiia; order Chlamydiales; family FEN-1388; genus JAHFTM01. The sequence goes on from JAQGPK010000068.1 coordinate 2,779, forward strand.
GCCAATGATTCGGATCCATAACGATACGAAACTGAATAAAAACGCATGTCAAAATTTAAAGATTAAAGAGTGTAAGTTCTTTTGTGTTGAAGATGTAACAATTGAAGATAATCCTTTAGTAGACTTGCAAATTCATAATTTTTTTGAATCCTCTTTTCCGACACCAGCTCCTTGGGAAAAATAGTTCACATTAATTATTTTTAACGCGAAGAAATACAAAATGTGCAAAGCAAATATACAATGTATCTGATTAGGTGTCGCCAGTTCCTGGCTCAACTGTGTGGTTGTATATATTCCGTAGGTTTGAGCTAAAGCTCTGCACCTACGGCTAGCCTCTGTAGCCGCTTTCGCGGCAAGGTACCACTTCGTGGTTTTGGCCTCAAGACGGATCCACTATATATTGTATGGCTACTCTTTGCGCCTCACTCGCTTCTTGGCGTTAAAGATAATCCACCTTAGACGTGCTTGAGAGACATCGTGATGAGTTGAGAGAGGTCTGAAAGTTCTGCATTAGCATCCAGTACTTTCTTAACAGCTTTTTGTGCAACAAACTGATTATAACCAAGATTGACAAGTGCACTGATAGCATCATGCGAAACGGGCGCTTTTGTAGCGGCAATTGGCGCAAGCGTTGCAAGCAATGGGAGCGTGTCTTTGAGTTCAATCAAGAGGCGTTCAGCTGTTTTTTTGCCAATTCCCGGGACCTTGCAGAGCGCTTGGGTGTCTTTTATGAGGAGTGCTTGCGTGAGATCATCAAAGGATAGGGTGCTAATAATGGCGAGCGCTGTTTTTGGGCCAATCCCTGAAATATTTAAAAGAGCTTCAAAAAGTGTCCGTTCTCCTTCTTCCAGAAATCCATAGAGAGTATGAGAGAACTCTCTTACGACAAAAGCGACATAAAAATTGACTTGAGACTTAGTATCAGGAAGTTTTATGTGGCATGAGTTTGTAATGAGAAGTTTATAGCCGACACCATTGACATCGATGGTGGCACTCTCTGCTGATACTCTGACTAGTTTTCCTGATAGATAATCAAACATTTTAAATCTCGTTTTTTAAATATCTTGAGAGGCTATTTTGCATACCTTGAATATGACATAGCGCAATTGCGAGAGCATCTGCTGCATCGTAGGGTCGTGGAAGCTCTGAAAGGTTTAAATATCTTGCAACAGCTCCTTGGAGTTGCTCTTTGCTCGCCTTTCCAGTGCCAACAATAGAACATTTTACGGCTCGAGGAGAGTAGCCAAATACTTTGATCTGCTTTCTCTTGGCTCCCATGATAGCAACCCCTTGCGCTGTTCCAAGCTTGAGGGCACTCTGGATGTTTTTACTCACAAAAGGTGTTTCTATAGCCATAACAGTAGGTTTATGGGTGTTGATAAGCTCTTCTAAACTTTCAAAAATTACAAGATAGCGATCGCTTAAGAGAGCATCAGGCGGCGGGCGGATACAGCCATAATCGAGCGTTTTCATTTTTCTGCCAGATAGTGCGATGACGCCATATCCGGTCACGCGTGTTCCGGGATCAATTCCGATAATGATATGTTCACTTTCACTATCTAGAGTGTTACTGGAAGAGGTCATAGCGGGATGGGCTCATCTCTTTAGGGTAGGAGAACATGTCTTGCATCATAGCTCTCGGTGGTTCTTTTTTTATCGGTTTAGTTTTGAGGGTAGTTTCTTGGCGCATTTCTTGAGAGCTCTTTTTAGGTGCAATTACTGAGCTAAATTGGCCAAAAAGTTCTTCTAGTGCCAAATACCTTTCTTCTAGTTTCCTGAGCTCATTCACCTCTTCTTGTAGGCTTTCGCTATATTCTGTAAGCGAGGTTTTTTCCTGCTCCAGATGTTCAATCCTTAATGAAAGCTCATCTTGCGTCTTTGCTTCACGCTCTTGAAGAGCTGCAAGCTCTTCAGACAAGGCTGTAATTTTCTTTTCTTTCTTTGTCTCTTCATCTTTATAGTCTTCTTGCTCTGCTGTGAGGATAGTGCATTCTTTCACACGCCTTGCAAGGTGCTGTTCTAAGAGTTCAATTTGATGGGATGCATCAACCGCTTCTGCTTGCAGACGCTGTACAGAGAAGCGCTCTTCTTTCAGCGTTTTTTCGAACTCTTCTACCGCTTTATTTCTCTCCTCGAGAGTATCCTCTACAAGTTTTTTTTCGGATACTATCCTATAAAGATGAGTTTCTTGTTCTTGGCAGATTTGCTGAATATTTTCAAGAGAAATGGTTTTCTCTTGAAGCTCTTTTTGTGCTGCATCTAAATCGCGTTTTTGTGTTTCAATGAGCTCATTTTGTAGTGTGAGAGTGTGTTGATGCGCCTCTTGCTCTTGCGTCAGCTGATGGCAGCGAGCCTCTTGCTCAAGAGAGTTTTTGTTGAGCTCTTGCAGCTTTGAGAGAGTGACTAATTTTTCTGTGAGGAGCACAGAAAGCTTGGTTTCAAGCTCTCTATTTTTTGATGCGAGTTCGAGAAAAAGGAGCTTTTTATCTTCAAGCTCTTGCTCGAGGCGTTCTACTTGAAGCCTCTCTTCCAAAGATTGTGGCTTTTCAATAAAAACGGTCTCAATTGGTTTTTGAGTCTCTTTGATCTCTGTCTCTAAACGGCTGATGTACTCTTTTTGTTTGAGAATTTCTGCTTTAAACTGTTCGATATCACCAGTTTTTGTATTTTGCTCTTTGAGCTCATTTTGAAGAGTAATTCTAAATTGTTGCAGTCTTCTAATTTCATCTTCTAAAGAGGCGCAGCGCTCTTTTGCAAGCTTTACTTCGTGCTTCAAAGATTGTTCTGCAGTATCATTTTTGACGTTTATAGGAGATGGGGAGAGCTGTGCAGCTTGAACCTCTTTTACTTGTTTGAGCTTTTCGGTAAGGTCTTTAATAATATTTTTTAGAATAAGAGTTTGGCGCTCATTTTCTTCATTATCAACCGCTATAGGAGCTAGTTGTGAAGGCTTATCTTCTTTTTGTTTGAGCTTTTCAGTGAGATCTTTAATAATATTTTTAAAGATTAAAAACTGCCTTTCATTCTCTTCAGTACTATGAGGTGGCTGTACTTCTGTATGAGTTGCAGAGATTTCTTCTTCTTTCTGTCTTAATTTTTCTTGCAGATCCTTAATAGTGTTTTGAAGAAATTCAATTTGCGGTTTTAAATCATCGGTTGCAGAGGTTACAGAAGAGGAGGGTAGAGACTCTCCATTCTTTAGTTTCTTTTCCAGATCTTTTACTTTTTGTCTCTCATTCATGAGCTTTTGCATGACTTGCAAAAGATCGTCTTGCGTGCAGTTCACGGAATATCCTTAATAATGTTGTTGAGTTGTATTCTATTTATCTTCAAAATTTTATGCAGTGTAAAACTACAGTAGCTCTCTTTCGCCACTCGATTTACTTGATTAATTCGTGCGTTTCGGCGTCAAAAAGACTACTTGAGCAACCACTTGGAATTACGTAAGAGGTCGAAGATGAGCAAACAAAAAATATTTATAACAGGCGCCGCTGGATTTATAGGCTCTCATCTTGCCCATTATTTACATGATCGAGGCGCTGATGTAGTAGGTCTTGATAATTTTAATGACTACTATACGCCAAAATTAAAGCGCGATCGAGAAAGGCGCTTACGAGAAAAAGGTATTTTGATTTACGAGCAGGATCTTTCGGACCGCGAACGACTTGAGTGTATCATTGATAAAGAGGCTCCTACTCATGTTGTGCATCTTGCGGCGCAAGCAGGTGTGCGCTATTCTCTCACACATCCAGAACTGTATATACGCTCTAACATTGATGGATTCCTTCATTTGCTTGAAGCCTGTAAGAAAAATCCTCACGTTCCAATTGTGTACGCTTCTAGTTCGTCCGTATATGGAAGAAATGAAAAGGTGCCTTTCTCGATAGACGATGCGACCGATTCTCCAGCCAATATCTACGGAATGACAAAAAAGGCCAATGAACTGATGGCCTATGCCTATCATCATCTCTACAAAATTCCTCTAGTAGGTTTGCGCTTTTTTACAGTCTATGGCCCTTGGGGACGGCCCGATATGGCCTACTATTCATTCACTAAAGCAATTTTTGAAGGGACTCCTATTAATCTCTATAACTTTGGAGAGATGCGCCGCGACTTTACCTATATTGATGACATTGTTGAGGGTATTAGTAAAAGCCTTGAAATTGACACTGGAAATCATATTTTTAATTTAGGGAACAATCGCCCAGAGTCTTTGCATACATTCGTGACACTGATCGAAGAGGCTGTAGGGAAAAAAGCGGCTACTAACCTTCTTCCCATGCCAGTTGGGGAAATTGTTGAAACCTATGCTGATATTGAGGCATCTCGGCGCCTTCTTGGCTATGAGCCAAAAACATCTCTTGCTACAGGGATTCGACGCTTTGTTGACTGGTATCGCGAGTATTCTAGTACTGCCATTCCTAATTAAAAATTATATATGTACTCAAGTTGTAACCGAGCTCCAGGCTACGGTGTTCAATAAAACTTATTCTCCTAATTTCTGAATTTTTTAATTAGGAACGGTATAAGACTTGAACTTTAGGTTTATTTTGTAGTATCCTCTTCCTCAATATTGTGAGGGAATTTTTATGACAGTACGAGTTCGTTTGGCTCCATCGCCGACAGGAGATCCACATGTAGGATCCGCTTATATGGCTCTATTTAACGTTATTTTTGCACGCCATTATGGTGGAACGTTTATTTTGCGCATTGAAGATACTGATCGCCAAAGAAGTCGTCCTGAATATGAAGAAAATATTTATAAAGCGCTCAAGTGGGCAGGAATTACCTGGGCAGAAGGGCCAGACGTTGGAGGTCCTTATGGTCCTTATAGACAGTCAGAGCGTACTGAGATTTACCGCAAACATTGCTATGATCTTCTTGAGGCAGGTAAGGCCTATAAGTGTTTTGCAACTGCTGAAGAGCTTGCTGAAATGCGAGAAGTCGCTGCCAAGCAAGGTCTTAAGCAGGGCTATGACAGACGCTATCGTAACCTTTCTCCTGATGAAATTAAAGAAAGAGAGGCTGCCAATCAGCCATTTGTAATTCGACTGAAAGTACCTCTTTCTGGAGAGTGTGTTTTTGAAGATGCCATCAAAGGGAAAATTGTTGTTCCCTGGGCAGATATCGATGATCAGATCCTTTTAAAATCGGATGGTTTTCCAACGTATCATCTGGCAAACGTTGTAGATGACTATCTGATGAAAATCTCTCACGTTATTCGTGGCGATGAGTGGATCAGTTCAACACCAAAGCACATTTTGTTGTATGAATCCTTTGGCTGGAAACCGCCTGTGTTTATGCATATGCCGCTTTTACTTGGTAAAGATGGCAAAAAACTCTCGAAGCGTAAAAACCCAACTTCGATTTTCTACTATCGTGATAGTGGCTACTTACCAGAGGCCTTCATGAACTTTTTGACCCTCATGGGCTATAGTATGGAAGGTGG
>JAQGPK010000153.1 GCA_028293095.1 Chlamydiia bacterium
TTTCAGACTTTCAAAAAGTATGTGCTTTTTTAAAGCCTGATCTTACACGCTCTTTGCTTTCAAAAGCACTCCATACTCAGCAAAAAGAGCTTGCTCAAGGAATAATAGAGGGGAATAAAGGTCGGGACATTAGTCATAACTTATTATTTCGAGAACTGACCGCATCAAATGTACCTCTTGCCCTAGAGCTTACTGATATAGTTCCAAGGGATGCTTTAATAAATATAGTGCGGTATGCAGTTCGTACTGATAAGATTTTATTAGAAAAAATTATAGAAAGAGTGAGTAAACGAGGGATCGTTTTCGATACTATCTCAGGCTTAAAGACAGCAGAAAATACATTCATTGATCTTCTGCAAAAAAAGCATAGTCTTCCTCAATCAGATAAAGAGGTGTGCAAATTCCTCACCACACTACTACAAGAAAATCCAAAAGACTTCAATAAAGTATGCTCCTTTTTAGATAGCGATTATTTTTATCCCTTACTCGCATACGCAGTACATACAAACCAAACAGAATTAACGCAAAAAATGCTGCTACAGCCAGAAGGTATCCCTCGAAACCCAAAGCGCGCCTTTACCGAATGCCTCCAACTTAACGTATCTACCGCGCTCAACCTTATCGACATACTTCCCAAAGGAAAAATTGAAGATATACTTTACTATGTAGTACGTAACGACCTCAACCTTTTAGAAAAAGTTATAGAAAAGACCGTAAAACGTAATTTCACTTTTGATCATATAGAATACTTAGAAGATTATGAAGTTAAAGCAATAGAGCTAGTTCAAGAGAAATACAAAAACCCAGATCTATGGCAAAGTAGCATCTATAGTACATTCATGTCAGATAAAGGCATGTGGTGGAAAGTATGCAGGACTCTCCCTCTAGCAATTAGTCATGAACTTATACAGTATGCAGCGAAAAACTCTTCTCAAAGTGAAGCTGTCAAAGGCTACATTGAAAAAATGAAGGTGGTTGAAGGTGCCCTTCTATCTGAAAAAGAAAATATGAAACAAATAGCCTCCATACTCAAAGATATGGAAGGCATTACTCAACAAGATTTTGGATTCACAAGTCATCAACTTTACTCCTATCTTATAGCACATCATCAAAATAACCCTGTTTTTGCAAATAGACTTTTTCTGGGAAGTATCTTGCAACAATTTATAAATATTGAAGAAACGCTTAAAACAACAGGCACGCGCTTAAATGAAATTAAAGAGAAAAGACAACAACTTGCTGAAGAACAACGCTTATTGAATCGTGATGAACCAAGATTTCTTGAAATTATCGTTGAAGAGGATGAGCTACTCAGCGAAGAGCAAAAACTCAGCTGGAGTCATGAAAACTTAAAGCTTCAGCTCCTTCAAAAAGCACACAGTGTAACACTTCCTCTTATCAAAGACTTTGGAATTAAAAGAGAGAATCTTCAAGGATTTATCTCGTATAAAGAGCTTTTTGGATCATCTAAAGAGCTCTTCGAGGATTTTATATCCAACCTTTGTTACTCTATTGACACAAGTCATTATGCAAAAGGAGTTCAAAAAATTGCCTTTCCTCAGGGAAGACCTGTTGAGACAAAGATCTATCAGCTCCTTAATCTTTTTGATGAACCCAATTTTTATGATCCTTCAAAGCCTGACTATTTGAACCCACGTACTGTCCTTGCTGATGATTTTAATTGGTCAGCCATTAATCAAAAACTTCAAGAAGTAGAAGCGCGTCCAAATAGTTCCGAAACAGAAAAAAATACCGCAAAAAAAGAAATTTTAAGATCGGAACTTAGATCATCGCTCGAAACGTTAGTTGAACGGATTGTGGGAAGAGTAAGCTATACAGCCGTTCCCAAAGATAAAGAAACATTTTATAAAAATATCGAAAATGCCTTCTGCCATGTCATTCATAAATTCAACCAAGAAAAAGGCACTCCTGGCTCTCATCGGGCTCGATCGAATTTTATCTTAGAATGCATACGTGCCTCTGCGCACTGTGCTCAACCTGTTTTTGACCTTGCTGTTGCGAGCTACAGCGAACGGATACTGGGACTGTCTCAAGATTTTGGACCTCAAATCTTACGAGAGCTTGGACTCTATCGTGAATTTATTTGTAGCTCAGTGCTCACACCACAAAGTAAGGAAAGCATCAATTATCAGATGCGCCTGCGTTTAGCACTTGGAGAAGAATTTGGGATACCCGGCTATCAAGCCTTAAAAGGCTCAGGTGTGATCACATTTAATGCTGGGGGAGACTTCGATGCAGAAAGAGATCGTGCTCGATTTTTAGCGACCTATACGCCGAAAAATATTTTTAATTGGATTAATGACTATACTCATGCGACTTCCGAAACTAAAGAGAAATGTAAAGAGTGGTATATAGAACAACTCTTCCCTGAATATGATACCAATCACCCAGCAATAAAAACAGAGCTCGAACCATTACGACTACATGCTATGGATAAAATAGCTGACATGGAGAAGAAGAATACCCCTTTTGATGATATTGCAAATACTTTACTCAATGATGAGAAGATCCCTGAATTTGTAGTAAACATGCCTCGAGAAATTGCTACAGCAGTTGACAGAGCTACTGAAAAGAGCTCTGATAAAATCAAAATGCAAATTGGCCTTTGGAGAGACCCTCCAAGAAAAACAGGTCTAGAAATTTTAGATATTCTTGCAAAACAATATGGAGTCGATGTAGAGTCAGCTAAAATGCAATTTCTTGAAAAAGAGGCAGAGAAGCAGGGATCTGATCTTCATGAAAAGTTTATGACATTACGACCACATACATCAGCCGACGATCTTGCAGAGGAGCTCGGTATCTTCTTTCCTATCAGGCAACTCGTTCAACAAGTAACTCCTGTTTCTTTAAAAACTCAAGTTGGCAAATGGCTCAATAACACAAGAGAGCCCGAGACGTGGATTGTTGCAGAATTAGCAAAAGCTCCCTACAATATACACATTGATCTCGATAAGGAAAAAAAAGAGGCGCTTCTTCGAGCTGTTGATGCCTCCTATGGTGAAACAAAGCGTAAACAATTGTTTTTGAAGGAAACATTTTTTGCAGATGCTGATGGTTTGAAAATTCAACCTGAAGCGATTTACAAAATACTGATCAAGCTCAATGTGCTCACACCAACTGTTTCCTAATAATTACAAGACATTGCCAACAACCCCTAAAGAGCGGCAAAGGTCATAGACACGATCTTCTTTAAATCGCATGGGCTCTTCTTTAGAATTCGTGTCCTTTGGTTCTGGATCTTTCATATTTTCTACAACTTCTTTCCTGAGATAGAGGCGTACTCGCTCACTTTCAACAGCATCTTCAATAGTCAATGCGTGATCAGAAAGATCCAGCTTCTCTGTTGTATTTAAAAGAACTACAATTTCTTTATCACTTTTGCTCTGTGATCGCCATGTCTCTATTCTGCCTTTATAGTCCTGAGTATAACGCTCCTCTACTAAAGCCGTGAGTTTTGCATCTAACGCTTTTCCTAATGCAAGTCGAAACGCTCCTGTACCGACGACGGTAAGGTTATATTTCGCTTGAAAAATTACCCGTATCTCATCACTTGTCTTATTCTCTTCCCGCAGTTGAATAACCTCATTTTCAATCGCTTTTATAGAAGTCCTTGCATACTCTTTGCAAGCACCTCGGGCCTCTTCTTCTAGAGTTCTTACAGCAACGTTTATTCCAAACTGTTCAGCAATAGCTCCGCAAAGATCTAAAGAGGACATGCTCCCTTTTTGCTCACGGACAAAGTTTTGAATAGCTGCAAATTTCTGCAGCTCAAATTCTTTTGGCATGAATTCTTTACATTTATCGACAAATTGAGGCTTTAACATCGCATCTGTTTCGAGCTGCTGTTTGAGCCATCCTGTAACAATGGCATTTGGGGTATAGCGCTCAAAGAATTTTTGGCGCATCTCATCAAGAATCGGTTGCAGCAATTGCTTCCGCTTACTTGCAGGTAATCGGGTAAACTGAGACATCTCTCTAAACTGTGGGAGTTTGTCCAAAATTACTTTGGGCAAAAAGAGATCATCAAACTTACTAAAGATGGCAGCGGAAGGAATACCGAGCTCTATGCCAAGCTCTCGCATCCAAAAAGTATATTCATGTACATCTTGACCATTCATTAAAGACATAAGCAGGGTCTCTCGATAGTCTGCAAGAGTCTGGAAGATCTGCATTTCAAATGTTTGTGGAACACCCTTAACAACTTCATTATACAATTTGATAGCATTTGTATAGATACGACCTCCACAGTAAGTAGGAGGTGATGCTCGTAAAAGCTCTTTCATTGTCTTTACTTTTATACTTTGTGCCTCTCTTGTATTTGGCATACTCTTGAGCTTGGCAATGATATGTTTGAGTGCACGTTCAATCGGCTCGTAAAAGGCTATGAGCGCCTCACTCCCCTCTCTTGGCGTTCCACGATAGGCTAGTTTTCGCTTCACATACCCAATAAGGCCAACTTCAACCTCTTCGGAGCGCTCATCCTTTTTGATGATGGTTTTATTCATCAAAAGCTTTCGAAACTCTTCTGCTGTTTTAGCGCCCGATTCTGCAGCAATTGCTGAAAGATCAAGATAGTTAGGATCCGATGGATCAGTAAAATTGAGCGTATCAAAAATAGAGAGCAGTTCATCAAGCTCAACATTTTCAGGAGCAGGAGGAATATTAGAGTCTCCAATTTCCTTTTTCAAATGTTCTGGCAGAACAATAGTCGCTTTCGAAACAAAATCAGTCCAGCCTGGCTTTTGCCCCTCTCTTTGCGACACATCACGTATTGCATTTTGAAGAAGAGGTATCTTCGTAATTCCAATTTTTGCACAAAAGAGCTCTATAAGAGAGCGATTTTGGGTAAGAAAGAGCGCCTCTACAATTTGTTGACGAAATTGCAGGTCTTGGACAAGCTCATCATCTGCCAAAATATCTGCCATAAACTCAATAGGGTTTGAGCGAGGATATTTTTTAATAAGTAGCTGAATATTCTCCGCAAAAACCTTTGGGGGAACTTTTTTAGACATATCGAGTGCAAGGGAGCGGCTCTCTAGAAAAAAGAAGATTTCCAATGGTTCGAATTTTTTATCATGAGAGGGCTGTAAAAAGCTATCGGCATCTGAGCTAGATTTCACAAATTCAAATAACTGAGGAGGAGTAAATCTATGAGAGAGTCCAAAGAGAAGAGGATAGCCTGCAAAGACCTTTTTTAAGGCGGAGGCAATCTCCGATTTCTCAAGGATGGAACCAAAGCAATTAAAACCAGTTTTTCCTTCTTTATCCTTTGCAAGAATATCAAACTCATGAGAGCGCTCAAATAGAGCAATAAGTACTCGTGACAACGCATACCCAGCAGCAAAATGAAAGGCAGTCTGACGAGAACCCTTTTTTAATGCATCTAGAGGAGCGCCTCGATTGATAAGATCAAGGGCAATATCTTCAAAGCGATAGTCACAGGCTTTGATGAGCGGCGTCCATCCGCCTTCCAGCTGCGCTTTGGGATCTGCCTTTAAAAGAAGAGCTTTTAAGATCTGTTTGTTTGGATCACCTTTTTCGGATGCTTTCATAATCAGAGCTGCACACTCTTGCGGCGAGCCTTCAATACGAATGTTTTGTGCAATACAGGAGGGTGTAGTTTTGCATTCGAAGTAATGTTTCAAAACTTTGCAGTCAAGTTGCGCATGAGAAAAATCTATCTGAGTTGAAGGTAAATGTGTAGCAAATCTCCTTATATCTTTCCCTCGAAGATCATATCCTCTAAGATCAAGGGCTGTTATACTACAGTTTTTTAATTCAGCCCCAAGGACAACCTTATCTATGTTGTCTTTATACTGGTGAAATACCTGTATCAAATAGGACTTGCAAAGGATCTGCTTTTGCTCTTTAAAACACTTTTTTACTACCCCATTTTGAAATAATTCTAAACGCTCTGGTAGCGTCCTCTCGAATGGATGCTGGTCTTCTTCAGTCTCATTAAGAGCTGCTTCATACTCTTGTTGCAGTGTGGATAGAATTTCTTGTTTTCTATTTTCAGAAATACCTTCTGTATCTTGTATTATTTTTTTCCAAATTACGAGTTCCGTTAAAAAGGCCTCTTTAGTTGTTTCCAAAATACTCTCCAACCCGCTCTTTTCATCTATTCCCTCATAAAATAGCTTTTCTATGCTTCTATTTTCATAAAATGGCTTCAATGCACCTGCGGTCACTTGCGGGTTATTTTGAACATCAAAAGTTCTAGAATACTGTGGAGAGAAATAAGGCAGCCAATGAGACGCTATAACTGCAAGCGCTTTATCATCTAACTCACAATTATCGAGAGACAAAGAAGTATCTTGAAACTGATGTAAAATTCGACCAAAATCTTGATACTTCCCAAGAGGAATGCCATCCAATTGAAGACTTCCTTGCTTAGCTACCCCTCCCACAACTTGTAGCAGTTTTTCATTCATCGGTTGGTCTGTTGCAACATAACGTGCAATAACAAAACGGGCTACTTCTTTCATCCGCGTAAACCCACTCTTATCTCTCTGCAGCTGTTCGGCCTTTTCACAGAAAAACTGCTCTACTTTTGTAAAATCGCCCTCAATCTCACAGGTACATAAACCTATTAATGTAGTACGAGGAAAGGCCTTAAGTATTTCTAAAAGGTCAGTAACTGATAGATGACATTTACTCAAAAAAATTGAGGAGAAATGGGGAAATTGAGCCACTATTTCTTTCATTTTTGTAAAAGTAACATCGATTCCAATCAGGGAAAATGATATATCTTTTGTTGCGAAGGCGCTATATAGAGCTGCCCAAAGAACTGGAGTTGTACACTCCCGAGCAGTACTTATGTTTCCTTGATTTTCAGACAAAAGAATGGAAAAGTATGCCCTAAGAATAGATAAGTTAATAAGGTCGCCAAACTCATCATAGTATTCTTCATCTTCTTTGTGTAGAGAGTCCAAAAGATTGCATACACTAGAAAACACTCTTTCTTGAGTTGTAGAAAAAGACTCCTCATACGATTTATTTGCACAAGCGCGTTGCAACTCATCCAAGGCGCTTTGAAAAACGCTATCACATCGCGCTTGCAATTTCTCGCCGTCGCCAGTTTGAGTATCTATATACTCAATGGCCTGTTTCCATAAAGCCCGCTCTTTCTGTAAAGCTTCTGATTTTTTTGTAAAAAGCTCATTTAAAAGATCTTGCGATGGGTTTGTACCAGCACAGCTAAACTGCTGCAACTTGCCAAACAAAAGGCCTTTCAAACTTATATCGGTAAGCTCTGGATTATGATCAATATAAAGCTCTTTGAGATGGGGACATTTCTGCAGAATATAGAGTAATAGTTCATCTGAGAGCTCTGTATTTCGTAAGCTCAGTGACCATACCTTTGAAAGATCTGTAAAAAGAACATCAACCTTTTCCTTTGTTAAGGGCATACCATCAAAAGAAAATCTTTCTTCTTTCTTTAATTTTTGTAAAAGCTTGAAGTTAACATTCTGTAACTTTCCTAAAAGGCTGAGGCTTATACTATTTGTAGGATCCCCTTTCAGTACATCAAGCAATTCCATAATCTCTTCACCTGTAATAACCTTTGGGGAAGATAGAAAAGAATACTTTTCCCGTAGGGATGGACTCATGAGTAGATTAGTAACATGCACATAGGTTGTCTTATCGAGACCTCGAATGACATCCTCTAATAAAAATGATTCCTGAAACCACTCTTTATAACTTTCTTCAATAGTTTTATCTAATTTTGAATTAACAAGACGAGAGAAATAATAGGGTAAAAAATTGGATAAGAATGACGCAAGAATGCTTGTACCTACATCAACTTTTGGATTTGGGAAAGAGAAGCATTTCTCTTTATCTACTTGAAGAGTTTTAAAAAACTCATAAGCGGGAGCCGGTGGAATATGCTGTAGCCATTCTATAGTATCACAGCAATGGGTGAAAACCTCCTCACACTGTGTAAAATCTACCTTTTTAAGAACATGAAATTGCATGAGTGTACAAACGCTTTTTCCAGTAAAGAGGTTTTTTCCAGAAAGATTTAGTTCCGATAACGTACTTTTCCATGCAGAAAGTGTGAGAATTTCCTCATCGTGTAACCCGCAATCTTTGACGTTAAGTACCTTCACCTTTGGACACAGTTTTGTAAGTTCTTCCAAATCTTCTTTAGTTACTGCAATCCCCTGCAAGTCAAGTGTAGATACATAAGATCCCATTGCCAAAAGATCTTTGTGAAATGAGATATCATGTACATGAATACCTTTTTGGAGTTCTCCTCGAAGAAGATCAGAAAGCTTATCTTGCCTGATTAATGTCTGAATGGGACTCTCTTCAAGACGTGGAGCTTTTACTACTTCTTTTGCCTCTTTTGAAGCTTCACTTGTCTCTTCGACTGCACGCTTCGTAGCACGTTTTGTCTTTTCGATGGTAGCTTGTACTTCTATAGAGGGTGGCGCTACAGGATCCTGCATTTCTCTTTTCCCCAGATTTTCCTCTGGTTGTACCCCCTGTCCTGCTGGAGCACCTAATCTGTTAATACCTGTCATAGCCTTACCTAATTATAAATTAATTTGTTTAATTATAATTTAAATTATATTAAAAGTCAATTAATTTAATTAAAAATTAACTATAAATAAGTAGGATTTTCAAACAAATGAATTATCTAATGAAAAGGGATTTTGCCCATTTTTAAAATACCTGGGGAGCGCCTCTTCTTCTTAAATTTCCTGATTTTGTAGTCTGCACTTCGTGTTTAACCTGTCGTGGTGTGTCACAAAGTATTATTGCCGATCTTTCTTGTAGTCTTTTCTCAAGTGCTGTAATTGCCGCCAAGCGATCTCTTTTTGGTGGAGACTCAACTGCCGACTCCCGGGACTCTCCAGTTTGTACCTGCAAAACTCTTTTTTCTTCTACGTCTATTGGTTTCATTGATTGCAACTCTACAGTAGGTGGCGCTTGTATGGCAGCGCCTGCTACATCAATTACCCTTGAATCTACTTTCTGCTCTCTTCGAGAACACTCTCTAAAAGCTCTCGTTATTTTAGATGCAACTACTTCTGAAACATCAGCTACAACAACAAGTGTTCTGTATAGATGTTGGATAGGACTTACTGGAAACATATTCTCTCACTAAAAAAAATTTTAAAAACTCTTCAGCTCTTTTTCAATGGCCGCAGCTTTTGCTGCAGCCTGCTCTTTGGCTTGATCTAAAGAATGTACAATCGGCTCTTTCAGCATGAGGTAAATCTTTATTTTAGGCTCTGTGCCCGATGGCCTAATAATGATTTTACTCTCATCCTCCAGCACAAAAATTAACACATCTGATACTGGAAACTTACTTTGTTTTTTAAAGTCTTGCAAGTCCTTTACCGCAATACCTATAAATGATTTTGGAGGGTGATCACGGAGCATATTCATGAACTTTGCTTGCGCCTCTTTCCCCTCTTTACTCTCTTCGAATTTTAATGAAACTAGATGTTCTAAATAGTAGCCATACTGGTTGTACAGAGCATCTAATAGGTCAACTAATGTTTTCCCTTGACGTTTTGCTTGTAGTGCGATTTCTGCAATCAGACAGCTTGCAGTCACTGCATCTTTGTCACGAGTAAAAGTGCCTAACAGAAAGCCGCAGGACTCTTCCCCTCCAAAGATATACTTATAGCCATCAGACTCTTCTTCCCAAGTGCGAATCTTTTCTGCAATATACTTAAAGCCCGGCAGCACATCGAAGCAAGTCCCTTGATGCGCCTCTGCAACCACTCGAAAAAGCTCTGAGGTTACTATCGATTTGATAAACGCGCTCTTTGTACTCTTCTTGATTTGCTGACAAATTGCCTCAACTGCGATAACCGCAAATTGACTTCCAGTCAAATGAACAGCTTTTCCTTGATGACGCACTACCACACCAATGCGGTCACAGTCAGGGTCTGTGGCGATTAAAAGGTCATACTTTTCTTTTATGAGTTTTTGAATGCCTATTTTCAAAGCCTCATCCTCTTCGGGATTGGGTGAATGAGCTGTTGGAAAATTGCCATCAGGCTCTTTTTGCTCTTCAACATAGCCAACATTTGTAAATCCAAAGAGAGCAAGGGCTCGGGGAACCATCGTAATTCCAGTGCCATGTAGATTAGAGTAGAGAATTTGTAACTCGTTGCCATGTTTAAGACTTATCTGAGGATACAGCTCAAGTTGCTGGATGGACTGTAAGTAGGCCTCATCAACATCTGCCCCAATCAGCTGAATTAATGGAGATGAAAGCGGAGCCATCCGAACTTGGGAGGGCTCTGTGATTTTTGCAACTTCTTGAATAATTCCTATATCATGCGGTGGCAGTACCTGCGCGCCATCACTCCAGTACACCTTATAGCCATTATATTCTGGAGGGTTATGTGAGGCTGTCACCATAATTGCTGCCTGGCACTTTTTATAACGACATGCAAACGAGACAAGAGGTGTCGGCCTGAGTGCTTCAAAGAGGAAAACTTTTATATTATTTCCTGCAAGCACACGCGCTGCACTCATCGCAAATTCACGAGAGTTGTGTCTCGAATCATACCCAATGGCAACACTTGGCTCTAAAATATCACTACAAGTGCCATGTATATAGTTTGCAAGTCCTTGAGTTGCAGCGCGTACTGTATACTTATTCATACGGTTGGATCCTGGTCCCATAATTCCTCGAAGACCTGCAGTTCCAAAAGAGAGAGTCGTATAAAAAGCGTCGATAAGATGGTGAGGGTCATCACGTAGCATTTTTTGAATCTGATGCTTTGTTTCTAGATCATAGTCTCCCTGCAGCCACTTTTCTACTCGCGTTCTAACGTCGCCTTGAAGCGCATCTAATCCTTGAATTATTTCCACAAATCCTCTCTCCTTTACACGAGCTCGTTGATCCGTTATACTATTTCGTAACAAAAACTCAAACACTTTATGAAGGCCTTCCAATGAGTATCCGTGATCTTGTGATCTTAGGCTCTTCGAGTCAACAGCCAACACGCTATCGAAATCACGGCGCCTACCTTGTCCGCTGGAATGATGAGGGTCTGCTATTTGATCCAGGCGAGGGAACACAAAGACAGTTTATCTATGCAGAGATTGCCCCACCTGTCGTCAATCGCATCTTCATCTCTCATTTTCATGGCGACCATTGCCTTGGCCTTGGCTCCATGCTCATGCGTCTCAACCTTGATAAAGTCACCCACCCCATTCACTGCTACTATCCAGCAAGTGGTAAAAAATATTTTGATCGGCTACGCTATGGCACCATCTATCATGAGACCATTCAGGTCATTGAGCATCCTGTTGATAAAGCAGGGGTTGTGGATGAAACAGAGAATTTTCGAATAGAGGCCACCTTTTTGGAACATGGAATCGATAATCTCGGATGGAAAGTCACCGAAAAGGATACTCGCAAATTTGATCGAGAGCTCCTTCATACTCATGGTGTCCATGGTCCTCTCGTCTCTCAACTTGAGAAACAAGGATTTATTGAGATTAATGGAAAAAGAATCACACTTGATGAGGTAAGCTCCATCCGTAAAGGCGAGTCAATTGCAGTCGTTATTGATACAAGATTCTGTAAACAAGCGATCGAGATTGCAAAAGGGGTGCGCATACTGCTTGCCGAAAGCACCTATCTTGATACAGAGCGCGACCTTGCCTATGCTCATCATCATCTTACTGCAAAAGAGGCGGCCATCATTGCGCAACAAGCAGGTGCTGAGCAGCTTATTCTGACTCATTTCTCTGCACGTTATTTAAACTTAAAAGAGCTGCAAGATGAAGCCTCTCAAATTTTTCCAAACACTCAAGTTGCCGAAGATTTTAAGCGCTTCCCTTTCCCTAAAAAGAAATAGATAACAGGGATAAACTAGTTACTTACGGTATTGTTCAATTAATTTTTAACACAGAGATCGCAGAGAAAGGAGGAGGAGATAGTATAGGTAGAGGTATATGTTATTTTTTAACGCAAAGAAACACAGAAGACGCAAAGGCGCAAAGAGTAGCCACACACCGTATAGTGGAGGCTTTTTTAAGTTTTTTTTACCACAGAGAGCACAGAGAGAGAATTAGCTCCTGTTACTAAAAAGGTCGTTGAATTTTTTAGCGCGAAGAA
>JAQGPK010000170.1 GCA_028293095.1 Chlamydiia bacterium
TTCTTCGAATCAACCAGCACCTACGGGAAGAAGCCCCGATGCGGACCTTATCTACCAACAGTATTTAGCGTACTGTGCGGATATCGATAAAAAAATAGTTGCGCTTGATGGGTTGTCTCCCGCGCAAAGAGCACAGGCAAATGTCATTCACGATAGAGCGGATCTTGTTGCCTTAAAACAGAAATTATTTCCTATTTATAGTGGACAATACAATACATCAACCGCAACAATTGTCACTTTTAAAAACGCGTGTAGCTCTATTGTAAATTCAGCGTTACAAGACTATAATGATGGTGTAGGGTTGCCAGCTCCTGCTCCAACGCCTGCGCCTTCTCCTTTGCCATCGCCAATTGATGTCAGTATTCCGCCTCCAGCTCCTAAGCCGGTACCGACTCCAACTCCTGTACCCACACCCACACCTGTTGTAACGCCACCGGTAGTGAGCACGGGCAGAAGTAAGGATGCAGATCAAATTTATAGTCAGTATGTGGCCTATTGCGGGGATATTGATAAGAAGATTGGAGCTCTCGATGCACTTCCTTATGCTATCAGAACTCAGGCAGAAGTTGTTCAAGATAGGGCGACATTGATTGCTTTAAAATCAGAACTTAACCCTATCTATACGGGGCAATACAATAATTCAGCAGCTACAATTGCAAGTTTTATAGCAGGATGTGCATCCATTGAAACGCAAGTTGGAAGTGCGTATGCGGATGCGTTGAGCGTCGGAGCTCCAGCTCCAGTACCTACTCCCGTTCCAACCCCAACACCAGTACCTACTCCTGCTCCAACGCCAACGCCAACACCAGTACCTACTCCCGTTCCAACCCCAACGCCAACACCTACTCCAACACCTGTAACGCCGGTACAGTCAGTCAGTCCAGCAACTTCAGCGAGTGCGACCAGGGTTGAAAACGGCACCTGGTATATCGACTGGACGAGTCGAACATTCCCCATCCCTGAAGGGGTCAATACAGTAAATATTTTTGTTGGCAATATGCACCTCGATGCTGCAGGCAAGCCTGTGATCGATGGGTTTGGTGCGATGTCGCAAGATCCTACTCAGATGGATGCTTTTATTCAAGCATGTCGGGCGAAGGGAATCGCTGTTAAAATATCTATTGGCGGCGGCGGCGGCTCCTATGATAACTGTTGGGATGTCCTGACAAATGCTAATGTCCAAAGCTTTGCTCAGGCCTTTGCCAATTTTTGTACGGCGCATAAAGTCGATGGCGTTGATTTTGATGTGGAGGAGTTTACCTCTGCTCAAGATAAGCCAGCGCAGCAGGCGCTGGTAGGAACTCTCATTAAGGATTTTAAGACTATTAACCCTGCATATCAAACAAGTCTTTGTACGAATGCTGGATTTGGACCCAATTTCCCTTGGCCGGGAATTGTGCAAAATATTTTGAATAGCGCTCTTGTTACAGACCCTGTAACCAATAAAACGACAAGTGGGGTAGATAAGCTCTATATCATGGCGTATTTCAATTCGATGTCTGATGAGCAAGGGTGGGTCAATGGCTGGGCGAGCTGGATGAAGACAAACTATGGCTTTGCTCCTTCTCAAATCACGGTTGGTTTGAACAGCCAATCGCAAGCCTATGATGTAGCAGCTTTTGCAAAATGGGCAGCAGCGAACGGATTTAGTACATCCTATTGGGATTATGATCCAGCACAGGCTGCATCATCGAATACCGTTACAAACTCAATTTTAGCGTCCTATAACAGTAGTGTGAAAAAATAAGAAAATAATCGATTCCGGACTGTTTTTATCATGGATTCTATTCTGGAAAAACAGTCCTCTCCTCTAGATTAGAGGTCATTTAGACTTTTGATCGATCTAATATAATACAATAACTAATAATTAGCAAGTTATTTTAATTCCATAGTATTATTCCTCTGTCAATTTGTGTTTGATAAAAAACCGAGTTTGTGTAGAATCTGTTCTTTATCAACGATATAAGGAGGGATATATGGATAATTCTACAGTTAAACGTCATAATATAAAAATTTGGACAGTTGCAACGTTCTTTTCCTTGTTTGTAGCCTATTCTTTGCTCTGGTTTGGTGCAGCAACCTTTATGCAGAAAAAAATAGAGGATGAGATTGCGACAGTCAATCAAAAGACAGATGGAAGGGTAGTAGTAAAGTGTACAAGCATAGAAAAAAGTGGCTATCCCTTGAGCGTTGTGCTGACGCTTGTTAATCCTAAAATTGAGGCACGCTATTCAACAAAAGCGGATCCTCTTGTAATTGAAATGAAAGGAGATCTCACTGCCACCAATTCAATTTTTGGGCAGCTTGAGAAACTCTCTACAAATAGCAAAACGCATCTGACCATTCCAGGTAAGGTGCTTAATAGACCGTATAATGTTGTACTTGATGGTAACATTGTGTTGCAAGCAGGACAAGATGCGACGGTAACATCTGTATTGCTTCAGCCATTAAGTGGTAAGAAAGAGGGCGTGCATGACTTTAATTTGGCGATCTCCTCTTTAAAAGGAATGCTCGTTGCTCCGAATCAAAAAGATCAAGAGTTTCTTTCAATTGAAAAGGCAGAAGTGCAGTATCAAACCAAAGATGCTTTGCAAACGCTTGCGATTCGCGGGGACTGCGAGCTAGATCCGCGCTTTTTAGTGCATTCAGAAAACGAAAAGGTAACGGCAGATAAAGATGTTAATATGTTTATTAATATCTTTAATAATGTCATGCATGGTCAGTATAAAGGGAAGACGCGTTATAAACTGGATGTTGCATTGAAAGCTCCAGATATTGAGACAATCCAAAAACTGGCGAAGTCGCCACTGAGTTTGTTGACTGAGCGCATTCCGCAATTTTCAATCGATGTAAAAAAATTTGATAGTGAATCTGCATATGGCGCCTATCATCATAAAGGGCTTTTTACTCTTTCAGAAGATGAGAAGAAAGACGTTAGCCTTGTATTCGAGAATGACTCATCCCATAAGAATTCAAAAGAAGGGTATGAGAGCTGCATGGCTGGTATCAAACAGTTTAAAGATCAAGTGATGAAGCTCAAAAGTGATAATGAGTATCTTGTTAAAGTGAAAGATTTTTTTAATTCTCACTTTGATGAAGTACAAGCAATCATTCCAAAGTTTTATCAACTGAATACGATCTTATTCTCAGGAAAAGGTTCAGTTCGGTTTAATAAAGCAAGTTTTGGCTTCTCATCACACCTTGCTGATTTTGGCTTTACCAGTGATCTGTATGGAATTCTCCTTAACGCAGATGTAGATAATGCAAATTCTAAACTTGTCTACTCTATGAGTATTAACCTGACAAATTATCAGGCTCTTATTCGAGATATGATAGAATATTTGAATCATGTGATTACAATCTATAATGCATGTATCAATAAAAATGCGCAGCAAGTGCATCCTCTTTCCAAAGATACCCAAGAGAAAATTTTAACCTATCTTGGTCATCTTTCAGATACCCCGAAAGATTTGAAGTCTGATCTCAAGATTTCAGTGAAAGGGGAAAATAATGAATGTAAAATCGGCAGCCTCGATTTGCAAACATTTATCAAGGATACAACGCAGCTACGCACTGAGATTGAAAAAGAAGTCCTACCAGCAGCTGCATCTAAGTAATACTCATCTCATAAACTAAGGGTACTTATGTACCCTTTTCGAGCATCTCTTCTACGAGAGCATCAACTTTTTTATAAGCGTTGTGCTCAGTGTAGAGATGCCTGATATATTGATCCCATACTAGACTATTTTTGCGTGCTTCTCTGACTGCTTGGAAGAGCTCTTCCATTGCTTCATCTGGAAAAAAAGATTCTAAGGTAATAAAATCAAGCGTTTTTATCTCGTTATTCAAAGCTGAAAAAAAAGCCTTGGCAACGTTTTGGATCTGAGGATTAAAAGTAGTTGCAACTTGAATCAATGATTGTACAAGGCGCTTTTTATGGATGAGAAATTCATTCATGCAGAATTTACCGGCAGAGAAAGCTTCGCTTAAGGAGTGATCCCCAGTGATAAGGACTTCACGTTCCGATGCTTTTAAAAAAATTTTAAATAAAAGGTGAAGTAATTGCGTAAGAGATAGAATGCGAAACTTCTTTTTCTGTTCACCTTCTTTCACTTTTCGTACTTGAAAGGTCTTTGATTTCTCGTTAAAATCTTGATTGATAGCCCAGCTCACTTCAATTTCGTGG